>JAUVYN010000056.1 GCA_030603065.1 Pseudomonas sp. | reverse complement strand
GCCCTTCCGAGGTGGCGCATTCTACGCCTTCTCTCGACCCTGTCAACCCCTAAATTATTGCTAACTTATTGATTGCTAAGCGCTTTATGAAAAGCACCTCGACTCGAGAGAGGCGCATTATAGGCCCCTCAGAACTGCCGTCAACTGTTTTTGATGCGAATTTTCGCGAATTTCTTTTTTCCGGCCTGGCACAGGTATTCCTCGCCCAATTTACAGACGAAACCTGCGTCGACCACCTGCCCATTGACACGCACCGAGCCTGCGGCGAGCAGATCACGGGCTGCGGCAGCATTCTTCACCAGCCCCGCACGGTTCAGTACGGCCGAAATGGGAAGCTCCTGCTCGACGACCAGATCGACTTCGGGCACATCATCAGGCACCTCGCCGTCCTTCAATCTATTACCAGCGGAACGGTGCGCATTCGCCGCCGCCTCTTCCCCATGAAAACGCGCAACCAGCTCCTCGGCGAGCTTGATCTTGATGTCACGCGGATTGGCCCCCTGCGCGACGTCGGCCTGGAACTGCTCGATCTCACCCATCTCGCGAAAACTGAGCAGTTCGAAGTAGCGCCACATCAGCGAATCAGGCATTGAGACAATCTTGTTGTACATTTCGCCGGGCGCATCGCTGATCCCGACATAGTTGCCCAACGACTTGGACATCTTCTTGACCCCGTCCAAGCCCTCCAGCAGCGGCATGGTCAGGATCGACTGGGGTTCCTGCCCGTATTGGCGCTGCAGTTCACGCCCCATCAGCAAGTTGAACTTCTGATCCGTACCCCCCAATTCGACATCGGCCTGCAACGCAACCGAGTCGTAGCCCTGAACCAGAGGGTAGAGGAACTCGTGGATTGCGATTGATTGTCCGCCGGTGTAACGCTTGTCGAAGTCATCCCGCTCCAGCATCCGCGCCACAGTATATTTGCCCGCGAGCTGAATCATGTCAGCTGCGCTGAGCTGGTCCATCCAGGCGGAATTGAACACCACTTCGGTGCGCGCCGGATCCAGAATCTTGAACACCTGCTCTTTATACGTCTCGGCGTTGGCCAGCACCTGGTCCCGGGTAAGAGGCGGGCGCGTAGCGTTTTTACCCGACGGGTCACCGATCATTCCGGTGAAGTCTCCAATCAGAAAAAGCACCTGGTGACCCAGCTCCTGGAACTGGCGAAGCTTGTTGATCAGCACGGTATGGCCAAGGTGAAGGTCAGGCGCGGTCGGATCGAAGCCAGCCTTGATTCGCAGGGGCAGCCCTCGCTCGATCTTGGCACGCAATTCGCTTTCTATAAGAAGTTCTTCAGCGCCGCGCTTGATCAGCGCCAGCTGCTCGTCAACCGACTTCATGACTGGAGTCCTGTGAAATTACGGGGCATTTGAGGGGGCAAACCTTACAACATTGCGGGGCAATTTCAAGCGCAGCGCCCGCAGGCGTAAGGGTTTTGATTGATGTGCGGCAAAAAAAGTCACGCGTGGCGGGAACAAAATGGACAGATGGCAAACACAAAAACTTGCCTAGAAGAGCTTTCGGTTATAATTTAGGCAGTTACTACACTTTCCACAGAATCATTCATAAGAGCGCGTATGGCTTCCAAAAAGACAAAGACGCCGCGATACCCCAAAAGCCATATTCTGGCTGCCAGTGGGATCGCTGCAGCGCTAAGCATATTCCTGCTCGTCATCCCCACTACCGATGTCGAGGCTAAAAAAACCTTCATTCCGCTGGACCTCGAGGCTGCTCAGATCGTTGAGTCGACGCCCTCCATATCCGACGAACTTGACGCGCTGATTGGCGAAACCGTCACACTCACTTCGCCGATCGAGCTGGCCCGCCCGGCCGAGACCGCGCTGACCAGTGAGGCTTCACCATTGGTGGTCCAGAGCGTCGTGCAGGCGGCAGAAGCCAAGCAGGCTGCGGAAAAGCCCCGCGCCCCTACCGACTGGCTCAGCATCACCGTCGCCACCGGCAATACCCTGTCCGTTCTGTTCAGCCAGGTTGGTCTATCTGCGGGCACCATGCATGCTGTGCTTGGAAGCAGCAAGGACGCACAGCGTTTCACACGTCTGCGCGTCGGCCAGGTTCTCGAATTCAAGCTCGACGAGCAGGGTGAGCTGCAGTCGATGCGCTCGAAGATCAGCGACCTTGAAACCATCCGGGTTGATCGCGAGGGCGATAAGTTCGCATTCAGCCGTGACAAGATCAAACCGGAGGTGAGCACGGGCTTTGCCTATGGCACGATCGATAGCTCGCTCTTTCTCAGTGCTCAGCGGGCCGGACTGTCGCACAATCTGACGATGCAGATGGCCAACATTTTCGGCTATGACATCGACTTTGCCCGGCAGATTCGCCAAGGCGATACTTTCGAGGTACTTTTCGAGGAGCTGCATGTCGGCGACAAGCGCGTCGGGACCAACAATATCCTGGCGGCACGTTTCGTAAATCGCGGAAAGACCTACACCGCCATTCGCTATACCGACAAGCACGGTCAAAGCAGTTACTACCGGGCGGATGGTAGCAGCATGCGCAAGGCATTCATTCGGACCCCGGTGGAATTTGCTCGCATCAGCTCGCGATTCAATCCTGGCCGTCGCCATCCGGTTCTAAATACCATCCGCGCACACCGGGGCGTGGATTACGCAGCACCGACGGGCACGCCGATCATGGCCACCGGTGACGGGCGCGTGGTTCACGTTGGCCGCAAGGGCGGGTATGGCAATACCGTGATCATCAAGCACGGCCAGAAGTATCAGACCCTGTATGCCCACCTCAGCCGCTACGCGAACAATGTCCGGGTCGGCAGCAATGTCTCCCAAGGCCAGGTCATCGGCTACGTTGGCGCGACCGGGCTTGCTACCGGCCCGCACCTGCATTATGAGTTCCTGGTCAACGGTACCCATGTGGATCCGTTGGGAATCGACCTGCCAGTATCCGATCCGGTACCCCAGAGCGAACGCGCCGCGTTCATGGCCCTCAGCAACAAGATGATGGCCAGCCTGGATCAGCAGCGCAATACCCAGCTAGCCATGCTGGGGCGGTAATGCCGCACCTTTATGTCGGGATCATGTCAGGCACCAGCCTGGATGGTATCGACATTGCGCTGACTTCTATCGAGGCGCCTCGCAACATCCGTTTGCTTGGCGCCCGATGCGCTCCTCTCCCTCCCGCACTCCGACAGTCGCTTCTCGATCTCTGCCAACCCGGTTACGATGAGGTCAGGCGTGCTGCTCTTGCCGGACAGGCTTGGGCACGCGTCGCGGCCGAAGGTGTCAGCGCCGTACTGGACTTCGCAGGCGTCAGAGCCGACCAGGTGATGGCAATCGGAAGTCACGGCCAGACTATCCGTCATCATCCAGAGCTTGGCTTCAGCGTGCAAATCGGGGCGCCGACGCTACTGGCGGAACTGACAGGCATCGATGTAGTGACCGATTTTCGCAGCTCGGATGTTTCTGCCGAGGGAGAAGGTGCACCTTTGGTGCCTGCGTTCCACCATTGGCTACTGGCAGAACCTTCGCTTCAGCGAGCCCTCGTCAATATCGGTGGATTCGCGAACTTGACCCTGCTGCGGCCGCAGCGGCCGGTCACCGGCTTCGACAGTGGTCCGGGCAACGTATTGCTGGATGAATGGACTTCGATCCATCTGAGGCAGGCCTACGATGCGGAAGGGCGATGGGCGAGTCAGGGCAAGGTGATTGGTGCACTTCTCTCGGAGATGCTCGCAGATCCCTATTTCGCGCGGCCGGCGCCCAAGAGTACCGGACGCGAGTATTTCAATGGCGCCTGGCTTGCCGCGCATCTTGAGCGGTTGTCCGAACCGCCTTCTCCCGCGGATGTCCAGGCGACACTTCTCGACCTGACGGCAATCAGCGTAGCGGATGCTGTCAAGGAAGCAGCCTGCGGCTGTCAGGAACTCTATGTGTGCGGTGGCGGCGCTAGGAATACTCGGCTGATGGCACGACTTCAGGAGTTGCTCGCGCCGCTCCCCGTCGGCACGACCGAACTGCTTGGAGTAGACCCCGACTGGATGGAAGCCATGGCCTTCGCCTGGCTGGCCTGGCGTCGACTCACCAAGCAAGCCGGTAATTTGCCGGCGGTGACGGGAGCCAAGGGTGCACGGGTACTCGGTGCACTGTACTGCGCGCCCGTATCAGATTGAGAACGACGAGCCGCAGCCACAGGTGGTCGCCGCGTTGGGATTGTTGATGACGAACCGCGACCCTTCGAGACCTTCTACGTAGTCCACCTCGGAGCCAGCGAGATACTGGAAACTCATCGGGTCCACCAGCAGGCGCACACCCTGGCGCTCGACGACGGTATCGTCCTCGGCCATTTCATCATCGAAGGTGAACCCATACTGGAACCCGGAGCAGCCGCCCCCGGTCACGAACACCCTGAGACTGAGCCGTTCGTTACCCTCTTCTTCGATCAGCGCGCGCACTTTTTCGACGGCATTGTCGGAAAAGATAAGCGGTGTGGGCGTGAAGACTTCGGCAGTCGACATAGAAACTCCGGCAAAGGGGGTGCTGCTGACATCAGGCCCGCCATTATCGTTATCCCGACTCTTTTGGTCAACTATTCTTCGGTCAGTTGCCCCAGCGCCGGGGGCGCTTCGAGCAGTTCGCCGCCCGCGTGGTAGTGGAGCTTGCCACTGATCTGCGCCCCCATGACCGTCTCGAGAAACCGATAATGCAGGTCTCCGACGATGCGCGCTTTGGCATCCAGTTCCAGATGCTCGGTAGCATACACGTCGCCATGGATCTCTCCATTGACGAACACACTGGGTGCGCGGATGGTACCTTCGACTCGACCGTGTTCGCTGAGGCGAACCAGACCATGCTCGGCGAAGATGTTGCCTACGATACGCCCGTCGACCTGCACAGCGCCATTGAAGTGCAGATCGCCTCGTACTTCCGTCTCCTGGGCGATGATGGTCGTCTTGCCGCTGAACTGGCTGATGTCAGCCTTGCGGTGCTTGTCTGCTCCCCACATCAGGGTTTAACTCCTGTCACGTTCCAGTCGAACACCTGCTCGACAAGTTTTTTTCCTTCATTCTCGGCCCGCAGAGTCACCTTGCGGGGCTCAAACCCCTCCGGCAGGCGCAATTCAGCGTCCGCAGCATTGCTGGGAACGACCTGAAAATAGCGAAAATCGAGCGGAATACCCTTACCCTCTTCCAGGTTGGCGATGTCCGCAAGCGTCAAGGTAACCGAGTCGCCGTCCTGGACGCCCTCAACCTGAAGGAACAATTCGGCCTGAGTGGTCTCTTCCTCGCTGCCGACACGGCTAACCATAACCTTATAGCGAAATACCTGTGCGTCTTCGGTTTCCGTCAGTTCGAACGCCTGGATGCGCAGCCCGGGGACCATCGCGTTGGGCGCCAGGGCGCCACGATAGGTAGCCAGATCCTGCTGCAGCCGGAACAGCTGCTGTTCGAGATCTCCAATGACGCTTTGACTGCCGACCAGAGACTCGCGGGCCACCAGCAGGTCGACCTGAAGCTGCTGATAACGCTCGCGTGCCTCAAGCAGCTCACGCTCCAGCTCGCCCTGATTACGCAGCAGTACGCCATGCTCACGGGCCATCTGCGCCTGGGAGCGCAGCCCGGCATCCCATCCTAGCCACCCGGCAGCCGGAATCGCCAGCAGCAACAGCAGCGTCGCAAGCTGACGACGCAATCGGGTCCACCGGGTTTCGCTGGGAACAACTACCAGCTTGTGCCCGCCGCGCAGGGGAATCCTGCGCCGACGCTCACGCATCAAGGCATGAGCGCCGGGTGAGCCAGACCCATGGTTTCTTCCAGGCCGAGGGCGATGTTCATGTTCTGGACGGCCTGGCCGGAGGCTCCCTTGACAAGATTATCGATGACCGACAGCACTACCACCTGATCCCCACCCTGGGGCCGGTGCACAGCCAGACGGCACACGTTGGCGCCGCGTACGCTGCGGGTTTCCGGATGGCTGCCGGCAGGCATGACATCAACGAAGGGCTCGTTGGCGAAACGTTTTTCGTACAGTGCCTGCAGATCCGCGCCAGTGTCGGTGAGGGTTGCATAAAGCGTGGAGTGGATACCGCGAATCATAGGCGTCAGATGCGGCACAAAGGTCAGTCCGATGGGGCCGCCTGCAGCAAGCCTGAGCCCCTGACTGATCTCGGGCAGATGACGATGCCCCTTGACCGAGTAGGCCTTCAGGCTCTCCGAAGCCTCTCCGAGAAGCGAGCCGACACTGGCCCCGCGGCCGGCGCCACTGACACCGGACTTGCAATCGGCGATCAGGCGCGACGCGTCGACAATACCGGCTTCGAGCAATGGCAGAAAGCCAAGCTGTGTGGCCGTAGGGTAGCAACCGGGAACCGCGATGAGACGGGCGCCTCGAATGGCTTCGCGGTTCACCTCGGGCAGACCGTAGACAGCCTCACCCAGCAAGTCGGGCGCACCGTGCGGCTGTCCATACCAGCGTCCCCACTCATCCGCATCGCGCAGACGGAAGTCGGCCGAAAGATCAATGATACGGGTGCCGGTCGCCAGCAGTTCGGCAGCCATGGAGTGCGCCACACCATGGGGCGTGGCAAAGAATACGACATCGCATGCTCCCAGCTTCTGTGTATCGGGAACACTGAAACGCAAGTCGTCATAGTGACCGCGCAGATTTGGATACATGTCGCTGACCCGCACGCCCTCTTCAGACCGGGACGTGATCACCTCGACGTGCGCCTCGGGGTGCACAGCCAATAACCGCAGCAGCTCCACCCCGGTGTATCCGGTTCCGCCTACAATGCCGACCTTGATCATGTATACATCCTAAACCGATTGAACGTTAGAGATAGGCCCCTATCATAAAAGCGCTGGCGGAAATTGCCAGCGAACCGGACAATCTCGCTTTTCTCGGATACAGGACAATCCCGTGTACCTCTGGATAAAGGCCTTTCACATCATCGCGGTGGTGACCTGGTTCGCCGCTCTGTTCTATCTGCCCCGCCTGTTCGTTTACCACGCGGCAGCCGAGGATGAGGTCAGTCGCGAACGCTTCAAGGTCATGGAGCGCAAACTTTACCGAGGAATCATGACACCTTCGATGCTGGTGGTCGTCGCCCTCGGAATCTGGATGCTGGCACTGATTCCGGCCTGGATGCAGCAGGGCTGGATGCATGCCAAACTCACCCTGGTCGCTGCGCTGATCGCCTACCATTTTGTCTGCGCCTGGCACCTTCGTCAGTTTGCCCAGGATCGCAATCGGCGCTCCCACGTCTATTTTCGCTGGTTCAACGAAGCGCCGGTGATCGCACTGATTGCCATCGTGGTCCTGGTAGTCGTCAAACCTTTCTGATCAGTCGGCCATGACCGTACGACCCTGCGCCCAACGGCGCAGGGCATCGATTCGCTCGGCCATCACTACCGATAGCGGCGACGTCTGCGCGAGTGCCTGCAGCACATCCTGCTGAAGCACCGGCTCCTGCCTGGCAGCAGCGGCGTATACCGCGGTCACCACCGCCTGCTCAATTTCCGCACCGGCAAATCCGTCACTCGCCTGCGCGAGAGCGGCAAGATCGAAGGCGGCAGGGTCCAGATCACGCCGCGTCAGGTGAATGCGGAAAATATCTTCACGAATCGGGGGCGGCGGCAGGTCGACGAAGAACAGCTCATCGATCCGGCCCTTGCGGATCAGCTCCGGCGGCAGCCGGTCAACCTCGTTGGCCGTAGCGACCAGAAATACCCGACTGCGGCGCTCCGCCATCCAGGTCAGCAGCGTGCCGAGGAGCCGACGGGAGACACCTTGATCCGAGGAGTCGCTACCCAGCGCCTTCTCGATTTCATCCATCCACAGCACGCAGGGCTCGAGCGTGTCGGCCAGTTGCAGGGCCTCACGCAGGTTACGCTCAGTCTCACCTATGTACTTGTTGTACAACGCAGCGATGTCCAGCCGCAGCAACGGCAAGCCCCACAAGCCGGCCACGGCCTTGGCTGCAAGGCTCTTGCCCGATCCCTGTACTCCGACCAGCAGTACTCCGCGGGGAACGTCGTGCTTGCTGTCGCCAAGAAATGCATTCTGCCGGTCAGCCAGCCACCTGCGGAATACCCGCAATCCACCCACTTCAGCGAAGCGCGCAGTTTCCTGCTCGAAGCTCAGCACACCCTGCATGTCGAGCAGCTCGAACTTGGCACGATTGAGCGCAGGCAAGTCCTCTTCGGTTATCGCCCCGTCATCCACGATCAGCTTGCGCGCCAGCAGTCGCGCCTCGTCCTGGGTGGTGCCGCGCAGGTTGCGAACAACCTTGGCCAGAGTCGCGCTGTCCGTCCGAACCCGCCGCCCTTGGTTCTGCGCCGTCCAGCGTGCCGCCTCTTCCCGGACGATGGTGGTCAATTGCTCGTCCGAGGGCATGCTGAGTTGCAGGCGCACGCAGAGTCGGCTTAGCTCCGCAGGCAGCGTGAGAGCGTGACTGATGAGAATCAGCGTCGGTGCGCGCTCGTCCGGGTTCATGGCGATGCACTTGAGCAGACGAACCAGCCGCGGCGCCTCGAGAAAGGGGTGTAGATCGCAAAGAACATACAAGGCCGGTTCGTTGCTCTTGCGAATATGCTCCAACGCTTCGTGCGGATCGGTCATGGCGTCTCCGCCAGCGACGTCCGCTCCGAATCCCAGTCGCTTGAGCCCGTCGACATGATCCCATGTGTGCCAGGTACAGTTGCGGCGAATAGCGAGCAGACCAATGGTTTCGAGTACGCGTTGCTCTTCCCACGACTCGATGAGTATCAGCCTGGCCCGCGAATCGAGTAGCAAACCGAGATCGTGTATGTCGTTTTTCATGACGCTCTTCCATGAGAATGAGGGCGAGGTTCCATTCTAGTGTCGGTTGGTTAAACTGACAGCACCAAATCCGCCACCTGAGGAGTAATTCGTGGATTGCCTATTCTGCAAGATCGTCGAGGGCAAGATCCCGGCACGCAAGATCTACGAGGATGAACTGGTCGTTGCATTTCACGACATCAACCCGCAGGCCCCTGTGCACTTTCTGGTCGTTCCCCGCAAACATATACCGACACTGAACGACATGACCGAGGATGACCGCCTGCTGGTGGGTCACATGAATTTCGTCGGCCAGAAACTGGCCCTCGAGCATGGCTGCGAAGCAGGCTTTCGCACCGTCTTCAACTGCAAGGAGATGGGCAGCCAGACGGTCTATCATATCCACCTGCATGTACTGGGACAGCGCCAGATGGGTTGGCCACCAGGCTGAGCCGGCCCCGCACAGACATAGGGTTATACTGTGACACCGTTTTCGGAGTAGATGCCATGACCGCACCCCGCCGCTACAGCCTGCTGGACCGCCTGCTGGTGCAAGCCGACCAGTCACTGCGCACCTTGGTACCCGGCGCAGCCCAGGCCCATCGACCTTCGCCTGCGCAGCATTTGGCTAACGTTCCCATGAATGAAGATGAGCGCAGGCATATTGCAGGGCTGATGCGCATCAACCACACCGGTGAGGTATGTGCGCAGGCGCTCTACCAGGGGCAGGCGCTCACCGCCAAATTGCCGGATATTCGGGAAAAGATGGAGCAGGCGGCCGCCGAAGAGATAGATCATCTTGCCTGGTGCGAGCAGCGCCTGAAGGAACTGGGCAGTCAGCCAAGCGTGTTCAACCCGGTCTTCTATGGGTTGTCGTTCGGTATGGGGGCGGCTGCCGGACTGGTCAGCGACCGAATCAGCCTCGGCTTCGTCGCCGCCACCGAGCAGTTGGTGGAGCGCCATCTCGACGATCATCTGGAACGCTTGCCGGAGGAAGACATCAAGTCGAGGGCGATCCTCGAGCAGATGCGCGAGGATGAAATCGAGCACGGGGCGCAGGCCCTGGCTGCTGGCGGAGTGGTATTTCCACCCCCAGTCAAAGCCGCCATGACCCTGCTTTCGAAGGTCATGACCAAGGTGACCTACAAGGCCTGAGCCCAGGCCTTGCCAGGATTCAGTCGACTTCGACGATCTCGTAGTCGTGGCTGATCTGCACTCCGGCGCGGCCGAGCATGATCGAGGCCGAGCAGTACTTTTCTGCAGACAGCTCGACGGCGCGCTTGACCTGAGCCTCCTTCAGGTTTTTGCCCGTTACGATGAAATGCACGTGGATCGAGGTGAACACCTTGGGCTCGGAGTCAGCCCTCTCCGCTTCGAGAACCGCGTGTACGTCGCGGATGTCCTGCCTGGACTTCTTCAGGATGCTGACAACATCGTAACTGGCGCAACCACCCAGCCCGATCAGCACGGTTTCCATCGGCCGAACACCCATGTTCCGGCCCCCGGCTTCGGGCGGGCCGTCCATGACCAGAGTATGCCCACTCCCCGATTCGCCGAGGAACATTGCGCCATCCACCCACTTGATATGTGCTTTCATCGAGACTCCAGCGACTGATCATTCGACGGCGCGCAGCATAGCACAGCGCCGAGGGCACGGTGCCGCTATGGTCAGCGAGCTTAAAACTGGACATAATCGACGTTGGTCTCGGCATGAGGCTTACGGGGATGCCCCGCATCCATGGAAAGGATCAGAAGAATAGAAGCACCGGACCGCCCCTTCGGGCGCCGCAGCAGCTTCATTATTGCCAGGAAACACCTAATGGTCGCAATAACCTACTCGCCCAGAATCAAGAACCTTGATGCCTATCTAGCGCACTGCCACCGGCGCCGCTTTGGTGCGCGCAGCACTATCATCCACGCCGGTGACGCCTCCTCCACGCTGTTCTATATCATCAGGGGCTCGGTCACCATACTCATCGAAGATGAGCAAGGACGTGAAATGATCCTGGCCTACCTCAACCAGGGGGACTTCTTCGGGGAGATGGGGCTGTTCGACCCGGAGGCTGCTCAGCAGGATCGCAGCGCCTGGGTGCGCGCCAAGACCGAATGCGAAGTCGCTGAAATGAGTTACGCCAAATTTCACGAACTGAGTCAGCGTGACCCGGATTTGCTACTGGCAGTCGGCCGGCAGATGGCCGACCGACTGCGCGCAACCACCCGCAAGGTGGGCAACCTGGCTTTCCTCGATGTAACCGGGCGGGTCGCCGGCAGCCTGCTGGAATTGTGCAAGCAGCCTGACGCCATGACCCATCCTGACGGCATGCAGATCAAGGTTACCCGACAGGAAATCGGTCGCATCGTCGGCTGTTCACGCGAGATGGTCGGGCGGGTCCTGAAGAACCTGGAAGATCAGGGTCTCATTGAAGTGAAGGGCAAGACCATGGTGATCTTCGGTACCCGCTGATCGGCACCCGTACGCGCTTGAGTTACAATCCTGCTTTTCAACCAGCGGGGCGACGCGAGATGGGCCTGAACAACGATTGGATGCAACGTGACATATCGGTACTCTGGCATCCTTGCACCCAGATGAAAGACCATGAGTTCATGCCCATCATCCCCGTGCAGCGGGGCGAAGGCGTATGGCTGCATGACTTCGAGGGCAACCGATACCTCGATGCAGTCAGTTCCTGGTGGGTCAACATCTTCGGCCACGCCAACCCGCACATCAACGCGCGAATAAAACAACAACTGGACAGCCTGGAGCATGTGATTCTGGGCGGTTTCAGCCACCAGCCGATTATCGAGCTGTCAGAAAAGCTTGTCGCCATGACGCCGGCGCCCCTGACGCGGTGCTTTTACGCCGACAACGGCTCCTCCTGTATCGAAGTCGCGTTGAAGATGAGCTTTCATTACTGGCTCAACACCGGGAAACCGGAGAAGAAGCGCTTCATCACGCTCGGCAACAGCTACCATGGCGAGACCCTGGCGGCACTTGCGGTCGGCGACGTCAGCCTCTACAAGGAAACCTATCAGCCTCTGCTGATGGAGGTCATCACCGTTCCCTCGCCCGACTGCTATCACCGTGAACCAGGCGCCAGCTGGGAGGATCACAGCCGTCTGATGTTCGAGCACATGGAGCGAACGCTGGCAGAGCATCACCAGGAGGTAGCGGCGGTGATCGTGGAGCCGCTGATTCAGTGCGCCGGTGGCATGCGCATGTATCACCCGATCTATCTCAAACTGCTGCGCGAGGCCTGTGACCGCTATGGCGTCCACCTGATTCATGATGAAATCGCCGTGGGTTTCGGCCGCACCGGGTCGCTGTTCGCCTGCGAGCAGGCCGGCATCGCCCCGGATTTTCTCTGTCTGTCGAAGGCCCTTACCGGCGGCTACCTGCCAATGGCGGTGTGTCTGACCAACGACACCATTTATCAGGCTTTCTACGACGATTACGACACCTTGAGGGCGTTCCTGCATTCGCACAGCTATACCGGTAATCCGTTGGCCTGCGCTGCAGCACTGGCGACGCTGGAATTGCTGGAGCGCAACGACACCATCAATGCCAACCGACGCCTGGCTGCACACATGGCCAAGGCCACCGAACACTTCGCCGATCATCCACATGTTGCCGAGGTACGTCAGACCGGGATGGTGCTGGCGATCGAAATGGTTCGCGACAAGGCAAGCCGCGAGCCCTATCCGTGGCAGGAACGCCGGGGCATCCGGGTTTATCAGCACGGACTGAAAAATGAGGCACTCCTGCGTCCGCTCGGTAGCGTGGTGTACTTCATGCCCCCCTACGTGATCACTCCGGAACAGATCGACCATCTGGCCAGCGTCGCGTGGGAAGGCATTCAACTGGCCACCCGGGACTAAGCCCGTGCGCGTGAGTCGTATCTACGTGGAGGAGCCACTTGACGTGGGCACCCGGGTCCTGGAGGGCGATGTTGCTCATTATCTGGGACGGGTGCTGCGGCTGGCTCCCGGCGCGCCAGTACGCCTGTTCGACGGTAGCGGCCAGGAATGGCCGGGGGTAATTTCCGATGTAAGCAAGAAGTCGGTCACGGTCGAACTGCAGCCTGGCGAGCCGGGTCTTCCCGAATCGCCCTTGCAAGTACATTTGGGGCAGGCGATGTCGCGCGGGGAGCGCATGGACTGGGCCATTCAGAAGGCCGTTGAACTGGGCGTGGGCGAGATCACGCCACTCTCCACCGAGCGCTGCGAAGTCAAACTGCAGGGAGACCGGGCCGACAAGCGTCAGGCCCATTGGCAGCAGATTGCGATCAGTGCGTGTGAGCAGTGCGGTCGTTCCCGCGTACCGCGAATCAATGCGCCTGTCAGGCTGGATGAATGGCTGCGCAGCGTTACCGCTGATCTGCGTCTGGTGCTTCACCACCGTACCGACATGCAGCTGACGAACCTTGCGCGTCCGAGCTCGCTAGCACTGCTGATCGGACCGGAAGGGGGACTTACCGCTCAGGAGATCGATCAGGCCGAGGCTACTCAGTTCAGAGCCTGCCGTTTCGGCCCGCGGGTGCTGCGAACCGAGACCGCTCCGGTAGTGGCCTTGAGCGTAGTTCAGCAGCTGTGGGGCGACTTCTAGTCGGCAACCGGACGGCAAGTACTCAGGAGCCGCTCCATCGCCGCGGCATCCAGTGGTTGACTGAACAGGTAACCCTGTCCCATCACGCATCCCTGTTCCAGCAACAAGTTCATCTGATCCGAACACTCCACGCCCTCGGCCACCGTCAACAGCCCCAGGCTCTGGCTCAGCCGAATGATCGCCGTGCAAATCGTTCTCTGCTTGCTGTCGCTATGAGCCTCATGGACGAAACTGCGGTCAAGCTTGAGCACGTGCAGCGGAAAACGGTTCAGATATCCGAGCGAGCAGAAACCCGTCCCGAAATCATCCAGAGCAATCTGGATGCCTCGCTCCGCCAGCTCGCGCAAATTCGCCAGCGTTGCCCCGCTCTGGTCGAGGAGCAGGCTCTCGGTAATCTCCAGTATCAGGGTGTCTGCAGGCAGCTCGGTGTCCACCAATATTTCGGCAAGCCGCGTACAGAAGAGTTCGTCCTGCAATTGCAGGCCGGAAAGATTGACCGAACAGCGCAGGCCCGGATGGCCCGCCAGTTGCCATGCCCGCGCCTGCCTGCAGGCCTGCTGGAGTACCCAGTAGCCAACGGCGACGATCTCGCCGGATTCTTCCAGGACCGGAATGAACGCCGACGGCGGGGTCAGCTCACCATCATGACGCCATCTCAACAGCGCCTCGAAGCCGACCGGTGAAGCGCCGGCCCCGAGCCGCATGTCGTAGACGGGCTGATAATGAAGCTCGAACTCGTTGCGCTGACGTGCCTGCAGCACATTACTTTCGATTCGCAGACGTTGAGTCGCCTTCACCTGCATGCTTTCGTCGAATAGCTGGAAACGTGCCTTGCCAGCCTCCTTTGCACTGTAAAGCGCTAGATCGGCAGCTTGCAGCGCCTCTTCCAGCGTCTGTCCGGGCGCCAACCTGGCGACTCCGATGCTCGCACTGATCACCAGGCTTCGATCCTCGAAGCACAGCGGTTGACGCAGCGCCGCCAGGACCCTGGTTGCAACTTCCTCGGCGTCCTCCGGGCGCGCCATATCGTCCAGCAGCATCACGAATTCGTCGCCGCCGAAGCGTGCCAGCTGATCTCCCTGTCGCAGACAGGTCTTGAGCCGCTGGGCAACCTGCACCAATACCTGGTCGCCGGCTCCGTGGCCGAGGCTGTCGTTAATGAGCTTGAAGCGATCCAGATCAATGAACAGCAAGGCAGCGTGGCGGGCGCCGGGCCTGCCAAGATGCTGGGCTGCTCGGCGCAGGTGCAGGGCGAACTCGTTTCGGTTGCTCAACCCGGTCAGCGGATCGTGACTCGCCTCATAAGCCAGTCGCAGCTGCATCCGCTGGCGCTCGCTGATGTCACTCTGTGATCCGGCGATCCGCCTCACCCCGGCTCCGTCGCGCTCCAGCACACCGCGCAGCAGTACCCAGAGAAACTGACCATTGCGCTGCCGGATACGGTACTCGTAGCGCAGCAGAGGGCTGCGCCCAGCCACGTGATCATCAAGAAGTCGCTCTAGCTCGGGAAGGTCTTCCGGGTGGACCCAGGCAAACCAGTCCTGCAGACGTTCCCCGACCTCCCGCTGGCCGAGCCCAAGCATGTTGGCCCAGCGCTGGGAAACGTAAAGCTGGTCGGTATCAACATTCCATTCCCAGATCCCGTCATTTGCACCGCGCAACGCATGCGCGTATCGCTTCTCACTGGCTCGAACCGCCATTTGCTTGGCATCGAGGTAGGCTTCGGCGGCCAGCGTCATGTCAAAGAAAACGATCTTGAGCAGACTATCGAAAGCTGCACGGGGATCAGCAACCTCAGCATCGCTCCAGAGATGCTCGAGCATATCCGCCAGAAACAGCCGATAGCCTCCGAAATACCATTTGAGATCAACGCCGACTCGCTCATGGACCTGACCGATGGACAAGCGCTCATGCAGGTAAGCTTCGTCGATGCAGCCTTCGAACAATCGCCGATAGTAAGTGCGCTGAGCGCCCTTGAGTCGCTGAACGGTCGCGGGGCTTTCGAGTATTGCTGCGGTTTCTGGATGGCGGGCAAGCTTGTCGTAGAGCCGGTCGACGAATCGCTCGGCTCCGCGGATGACCGACTCGGGCATGTCGGCCAGGCGCCTGCTATCCGCAGCAGACCAGTCGAGATAACGCTGAAGCTCTTCCAGAGCGTGGTTGCGCAAGCCCAGCTTGTCTGCAAGCTCCGACAATACGACAGGTACTCGCATCCTTTACGACCTCGTTTTTGGAATCTTCAAGTATTGCGATACCAATGTGCCAGCGCATTGATCTCGGTCAGCCTTTCGCGTGCGACGCCCCACCCAAGTGCATGCATCGCATGGCAGAGCGTCGCATAATGCGTCCTCTGTTAATGGAGTACCCATGGATATCTGGCAGGTCTTGCTGATCATGATCGGCGGTTTCGCTGCCGGGGCGATGAATGCCCTGGCCGGTGGCGGCACCTTCTTCTCCTTTCCTGCGTTGCTCGCTGCGGGTGTCGCCCCGGTCAGTGCCAACGCTACCAATGCCGTAGCCCTCTGGCCGGCAAGCCTCGCCGCCGCCTTCGCCAACCGTCGAGCACTGCGTGCCCTGCCCCTGCGCAGCTATCTGCTGCCGCTCCTGGCAGCCTCGCTATGCGGAGGCCTGCTAGGCGGACTGATCCTGCTGGCCACCTCCGACCAGACCTTCACCCGCCTCATCCCCTGGCTACTGCTGCTTGCCACCGTGCTCTTCACCTTCAGCCGTCCTCTGGCACGCTGCCTGAACCGCAGCGCATCCTCGTCGGAACGGCCGAAGCTCGGGCCATTGGGGCTGCTCGGTCAGAGCGTGGTAGCGGTCTACGGTGGCTTTTTCGGTGCGGGAATGGGAATAATGATGATAGCCGCCCTGGCCATATCGGGCCGCACCCGCATCCTGGAGATCAACGCCACCAAGAACCTCATGTCCTCGACCATTTATAGCGTGGCGGCCATCACCTTCATGCTTGCCGGGGCCGTACACTGGCTGGCACTGCTTATCATGCTGTTCGGCACACTGGGCGGCGGCTATTGCGGTGGACTGTTCGCCAGATGGCTACCGGAAGTGTGGCTCAAACGTCTGATCATCCTTCTCGGCTGGGGGCTCAGCCTCTTCTATTTCTACCAGGTCTACGGCTGATTGACCCTGCACCCGCCGTTGGGTAATGTTCAGCCCGAGCATGCAAACCCGCACAGTCACGAGGCAGGACATGGCGAAGAAAAAGACCGGCGTCGACTTCGAGCAGTCGCTGGGCGCACTACAGGCTCTGGTAGAACGCCTCGAAAGCGGCGAACTGACCCTCGAGGACTCGCTGGTCGCCTTTGAACAAGGCGTGGCCCTGACCCGCGAATGCCAGAGTGCCCTGACCCACGCCGAACAACGAATTCAGCAACTGATCGAAAAGCAGGGCGAACCAGCAATAGTGCCCTTCGATGGCGAGCCCGAATGAGCGAGTTCCCTGCCTATCTGCAGCACTGTCAGCAACGGATCAACGAGGTGCTCTCCCGGCAGTTTGCCAATGAGCACCCGGGGCTGGAACGCCTCCATGCCGCCATGCTGTATAGCGTTACCATCGGCGGAAAACGCATTCGACCCATGCTGGTCTACGCCAGTTGCGAGGCACTCGGCGCCCCGGCGGAACAGGCGGATATGGCGGCTGCCGCGGTGGAGCTGATTCATGCCTATTCACTCATTCACGATGACCTGCCGGCGATGGACGACGATGACCTGCGCAGGGGTCAGCCCACCTGCCACAAGGCATTCGACGAAGCCACTGCGATTCTTGCCGGTGACGGGCTGCAGGCGCGCGCCTTCGAGCTGCTGTCCGGTGCCGGGCAGTGGCAGGCGGAGACGCGCCTGCGGATGGTGCAGATTCTCGCACGTGCCGCCGGGCCTGCCGGGATGGTCGGAGGCCAGGCGATCGATCTCGCCGCCGTCGGCCACAAGCTCGACCTGACTGCACTGGAAGATATGCACCGGCACAAGACCGGCGCTCTGATAGTTGCCAGCGTCCAGTTGGGAGCACTTGCCAGCGAGCGCGCCAACGCGGAGCTATTGGCGGCACTGGGTGAGTACGCCGGCTGTGTAGGTCTGGCCTTCCAGGTTCAGGACGACATACTCGATGTGCGCAGCGATACCAGCGTGCTCGGCAAACGCCAGGGCGCCGACATCGCTCGCGACAAGCCGACCTACCCCGCGCTACTCGGGCTCGATGAAGCGCAGCAGTTGGCCAAGCGATTGCGCGACCAGGCAATCCAGGCACTATCAAAGTTCGACCATCGAGCGGACCGTTTGCGGCAGTTGGCTGACTACATCGTCGAGCGCAGCTTCTAATCGAGCTGCCCTTGTGAGACCGCCCGCTGGCCGGGCCGCTGTTGGGCATTACGTTTCAATCGGTTAAACTCCCCGTTTGTTTACTGCCACGCCGCCGTGGCACCCAGAGTGCCGTTTTCATGCCAAGCACCTTCCACGAGATACCTCGTACACGTCCCAGCACACCGCTGCTGGACAGCATCAATGACACTGCAGCACTGCGCGGGATCAGCGAAGACCTGCTCCCGGTGCTGGCAGACGAACTGCGCTTGTTTCTGCTGTGGAGCGTCAGCCAGACGGGTGGTCATTTCGGGGCCGGGCTTGGCGTTATCGAGCTTACGGTGGCGCTGCATTACATTTACCACACCCCTGAGGACCGCCTGGTCTGGGACGTGGGCCACCAGGCCTATCCGCACAAGATCCTGACCGGACGTCGTGAGCTGATGCACACCCTGCGGCAGAAGGATGGCCTGGCGGCCTTTCCGCGCCGCAGCGAAAGCCCCTACGACACCTTCGGAGTAGGCCACTCCAGCACGTCCATCAGTGCCGCTCTGGGTATGGCGATTGCGTCACGAATGCAGCACCAGGACCGGCGCACGGTTGCCGTAATTGGCGATGGCGCCCTTACCGCGGGCATGGCTTTCGAAGCACTCAACCACGCCTCGGACGTGGAAGCTGACATGCTGGTAGTGCTCAACGACAACGACATGTCGATCTCCCGAAACGTCGGGGGGCTATCCAACTATCTGGCCAAGATCCTTTCAAGCCGGACCTATTCGCACATGCGCGAGGGCAGCAAGAAAGTCCTCTCGAAGATTCCCCAGGCCTGGGAGCTGGCGCGCAAGACAGAAGAGCACGCCAAGGGGATGCTCGTACCCGGGACGCTGTTCGAGGAGCTAGGCTGGAATTACATCGGGCCGATCGACGGGCATGACCTGCCCACGCTGGTTACCACCTTGCGCAACATGCGTGAACGCAAGGGGCCTCAGTTCCTCCACGTGGTGACGCAGAAGGGCAAGGGTTTCTCACCAGCCGAGGCCGACCCTATCGGTTATCACGCTATCACCAAGCTAGAGCCAAAACCCAAAGTCACCAGTGCCGGCACCCTGCCAAAGCCAAAGTTCTCCGCCGTTTTCGGCCAGTGGCTGTGTGACATGGCGGCGCAGGATCCGCGGCTGGTGGGCATCACGCCCGCGATGAAGGAAGGCTCTGACCTGATCGCCTTCAGCGAACGCTATCCGGAGCGCTATTTCGACGTCGCCATTGCCGAACAGCATGCCGTGACGCTCGCGGCAGGCATGGCCTGTGAAGGCGCAAAACCGGTGGTGGCAATCTATTCCACCTTCCTCCAGCGCGCCTACGACCAACTGGTGCACGACGTGGCCGTGCAAAACCTGGACGTGCTGTTCGCGATCGACCGCGCAGGCCTGGTGGGAGAAGACGGTCCTACCCATGCCGGCAGTTTCGACCTGTCCTACCTGCGCTGCCTACCGAACATGCTGATCATGGCACCGGCGGATGAAAACGAAACCCGCCAAATGCTCACCACCGGTTTTCTGCACGAAGGTCCGGCCGCCGTGCGCTACCCTCGGGGCACCGGACCAGGCGTTGCAATCGAACCCGAACTGGACACCCTGCCCATCGGCAAGGGTGTCGTGACCCGCCAGGGCGGCAAGGTCGCCATTCTGTGCTTCGGTACGCTGCACGCCAACGCGTCGCTCGCCGCCGAAGCGCTTGATGCCACCGTCGCCAATATGCGCTTCGTCAAACCTCTTGATGAGGCATTGGTGCGTGAACTGGCGGCAAGCCACGACCTGCTTGTCACCGTCGAGGAGAACGCGCTCATGGGTGGCGCCGGCAGCGCGGTCAACGAGTTTCTTGCGGCAGAAGGAATCCTCAAACCAGTACTCAACCTTGGCCTGCCTGACCGTTATGTCGAACATGCCAAGCCCGAGGAAATGCTCGTCGAGTGTGGCCTGGATGCCGCTGGGATCGAACGGGCCATCCGCTCCCGCCAAGCCGCCACACCGGCGCCCGCCGTCAATCAGGCTTGACCGCAGCGAGCCAACCCCATAGAGTCCACGCGCTTTCAGTCGTACTGGGTGCCCGGCAGGCCTTGCCGCCGGGTGAAACGGGAAGTCGGTGCAAACCCGACACTGCCCCCGCAACGGTAAACGATCACAGGCCAGCCCTGTCGGCCATGCCAACGCCACTGTGTTTTCACGGGAAGGCGGCATGGTCCGTATCGTGAGTCCGGAGACCGGCCCAATACGTTTTGCTGAGGTGTCGCGGAGGGCGTCACCGGTCGGCGTGGTCGTCTGCTGCCCTCTGCCCAGACTTCTTCCCTGACTTCCGCCCTCCTCAAAAGCCCGATCTTTTGAGGATTTGCCATGAACAAGCTCTACATCCTGGCCCCTGCAGTGCTGGTTGCCAGCGTCGCCCAGGCCAATGCCGATCTTTCCCTGCCGGATACGGTAATCACTGCCTCCCGCGTGGAGCAGCCGCGCACTGCAGCCAGCGCCGCAGTAACCGTGTTCACCCGGGACGACATCGAGCGCCTTCAGCCGATAGACGTGCCAGCCCTGCTGCAGCGAGTGCCCGGACTGCATGTCAGCCGTACCGGCGGGCCCGGCTCGCTGACCGGCGTATTTCTGCGCGGTACTGCCAGCGCACAAACGCTGGTACTGGTGGATGGGCAGCGCATCTCGGGCAGCTCAAGTGGCATCACCAGCCTGGAACTGCTCAATATTGATCACATCGAGCGCATCGAGGTAGTGCGTGGCGGGCGTTCGGCGCTCTACGGGTCAGACGCCATTGGCGGAGTCATTCAGATCTTCACCCGCGCCGCAACCAGCGACAAGGCCCTTGCCCCGCGGGCGAGCCTTGCAGTCGGTAACCACGGACAGGTCCGCCGTAGTCTGGGCCTGTCAGGCACACAGGGCAACACGCGTTTCGACCTGGGCGCCTCCCTGGATGAACTGGATGGCTTCGAGCGCACCTCCCTGCCCGGCAGCCGCGAGGGCACCTATCGCAACAAGGCCGCCAATCTGAACCTGAGCCATCGCTTCAACGACGGCTCGAGCGCAGGTATCAGTGCGCTGCACCAAACCGGCTCCACCGAGTACGACTACAGCCTGTCGCCCGCCGGGTTCGCCGAAGACGACTTCAGCCTCTCCAGCGTCAGCACCCATGCGCAGGTGCGACTCACCGATCGCTGGACCAGTCGACTGGAGCTGGGTCACAGCGAAGATCGCCGCGACACCACCGACCCCTTCGGCGGCTCCAGCTTCAACACCTATCGGGACCAG
>JAUVYN010000088.1 GCA_030603065.1 Pseudomonas sp. | reverse complement strand
CCCATTACAACAAAAAAACAGGTTCCAGAGGCCATGTACAAGATACTCATTGCCGACGATCACCCGCTGTTTCGCGAAGCCATTTGCAACGTCATAGGGACAGGCTTCCCCGGTGCCGAACTGCTGGAAACCAGCGACCTGGACAGCGCGCTGGCGTTGGCTCAGGAGCACGACGACCTCGACCTGGTGCTGCTCGATCTGAACATGCCTGGCATGCATGGCCTCAACGGCCTGATCACGCTGCGCAACGAGTGCCCCTCGATTCCAGTGGTGATCGTTTCTGCCGAGGAAGACAAGCAGGTGGTGCTGCAGGCCATTACCTACGGTGCGGTCGGCTTCATCACCAAATCCTCGCCTCGTGCCCAGATGACCGAGGCTATTCAGCAGATCCTGGCCGGCAACGTCTACCTTCCCTCGGACATCATTCGCGCCAACCGCACCATTACCCGGCGCAACCCCGAAGAACACCCGATCTCACCTGAATTGCTTTACGCCCTGACCCGCAAGCAGTTGCTGGTGCTCGAGCGCATGGCAAAGGGCGAATCGAACAAGCAGATCGCCTACCATCTGGACATCGCCGAGACCACCGTAAAGGCACACGTCTCGGCGATTCTGCGCAAATTGAATGTGCACAACCGTGTCCAGGCGATCCTTTCTGCCAGTGAAGTAGACTTCAGCGCCTATCTGCGGCGCTAAGCGTTAGCTGTCACCTGCCGCCAGCAGGTGACTCATCGCGGCCTTCAGCTTCATGGGTTTGACAGGCTTGTGCATCAGCACGTGCCCGAGGTTGCGCACCTGAATCTTCAGGTCATTACTGTAGTTGGCGGTTATCAGCAGTACCGGCAAAGGCTGGCCGCGGCGGGCGTTGATATCTGCCACCACGTCCACACCATTGACGTCGTTGTCCAGATGATAGTCCGCGATCAGCAGATCGGCTGGCGCGTGAAAACGATCCACCTGGGAGGCCAGATCCTCTTCGCATAGCGCTGTGATTACCTGGCAGCCCCATCCCTCGAGGAGAGTACGCATCGCCGCGCAGATGGACGCATCGTTGTCCAGCACCCAGACCCTGGCGCCGGAAAGGCGCTCGCCGATGCGGGCTGTGATCTGAGGCGCCGGCTCGACAGCGAGTTTCATACGCCCGAAGGGTACGTCCACAGAGAACACCGAACCGCGTCCCTCCACCGAGCGAACCCTGACGCGGTGGCCGAGCATCCGTGCGATCTTATCGACGATCGCCAGCCCCAGACCAAGCCCGCGATCCTTGGTATTGGCGTTGGGATTAACCCGCTTGAACTCCTGGAATATCTCCTGCAGCTTATCCTCGGCGATGCCCAGCCCCGTATCCCACACCTCAATGCGCAGGCCATGGGCATGGCGTCTGCACCCCAGTAGAATGCGTCCGGTCTGGGTGTAGCGGATCGCATTGGCGAGAAAGTTGCGCAGGATGCGCGCTAGCAATTGCGCATCGCTGCGAACCACTGCGTTACAGCCAACGAAGCGGAACTTGAGGTTTTCGCTCGCAGCAATCTGGCGGTACTCGTTGGCCAGATTGTCGAGCAACTCGGCGAGACTGAACGAGGCAATGTCCGGCTTGATCACCCCGGCGTCGAGCTTGGAGATATCCACCAGCGTACCCAGCAGGTTTTCCACATCCTCCAGCGAGTGGCTGACCTGGCGTATGAGCGCCCCGCTCGCATCCGGCACCGGATGCTCGAGCAGTGCGCCGGTGAACAGTCTTGCAGCATTCAATGGTTGCAGCAGGTCATGACTGACCGCCGCCAGAAACTTGGTCTTGGACAGGTTCGCCTGCTCGGCCTCGCGCTTGGCTTCCCGTAGGCGCGCCTCGGCCTGGACCCGCTCGCTGATTTCCTGGCGCATCTGACTGTTCAGTTCCGTTAGCTCCTGGGTTCGCTCGCGTACGCGCTGCTCAAGGTGCTGATAGGCCTGATGCAGGGCTTCGGCCGTACGCCGTCGCTCGGTAATGTCCCGGACCAGCACGAAGATTCCGATGACCTCGCCGTCCTCCTTGAGGTTCGGCACATAGGAGCGCAGCAGGTAGCGTTCCTGTCCGCTGCTGTTGCGTTCGGCAAATTCGAAGGTAACGCTGTCGCCGTTGAATGCCCGGCGAATGTAGGGTTCCAGCCGAGCAAACTGCTCCTGACTGTGCACACGGGTCAGGCTGTGGCCTAGAATGTCGCCCCGCGGCCAGCCGTACCATTCATCGTAAACCTTGTTGGTGAATTGATAGGTCAGATCACTACCGACGTAGGCAATCATGGCCGGCACGTGGTCGGTAATCAGGCGTACCCAGCGCTCGCTTTCAAGCAGCGCCGTCGCATAGAGGTCCCGCTCGGTGATGTCTGTGTAGGTGTTGACGAACCCTCCGGTCGGCATGGGATGGGTGCGGACCTCCAAAACCCGCCCACTGGCCAATCGTTGCTCGAAGGTGTGTACAGGCTCACCCGCCCGGCTGAGACTGGAGGGCGTGAACAGCTGCAGTTCGCTGTCCTCGATAACCTCCCTGAAAGGGCGATGCGCTTCTATCGGCGCCAGGCCCGCGAGTTCCAGGAAGCGCCCGTTCCACAATTCCAGGGCGCCCTCACCGTTTACCACCGCCACCCCCTGACTAAGGCTGTCGACGGTGCGCTGCAGCAGACGCGTTTTCTGCGCCAGCGCCTTCTCCCGCCGCGCGGTTTCCGACTGTTTGATATCGGTGATGTCGGTGTACATGATCACCAGTCCACCTTCCCGGGTGGAGCGCTCGCTCACCTGGACCCAGCGGTGGTCGCGCAGTTTGTATAGCATGTGGCCGTCGGCGCCGGCGTCTACCTCCGTAACCAGTCCGGTACTCATAGCCAACCGCTTGATGTCGTCCAGCGAAGTACCTTGGGCTACACGGGCGCGGGTACCCTCCCAGAAATCGGCGAATCGGCTGTTGAAAAGCACGATGCGCTTGTAGCGATCGAACAACACGAAAGCATCGGACACGCTTTCGATGGCATCGATCAGGTGATGGTGGGCGGTCTCGGCGCGTGCACGCGCTTCACTAAGCAGTCGGTTGCTCGATTGCAGCTCGGCCATCGTTTCATTGAGGGCCTGGGTGCGCTCGCGCACCTGCTCGGCGAGCTCGACGGAATGGCGAAACGCCGCATAACCCTCCGTGCGCGGGCTGGAGCTGGACTCCACGCGCTCGATCAGGGCGGCATTGATACGCCGCAGCTTGGCGTTCTCGTGGCGCAGCAGCAGAAGCTCCTGTTCACGAGCATCCTCATCTGGGGATTGCAAAGGCCACCCCGGTAAAGGTCTGATTGATGTGCATGCCGTTGAACTGTTCGCCGTAGGTGTTGAAACCCACCACGCCGTTCGCCGACAGAAATTCTGACATCGCCTCTGCTTCGCCGCGAAGCTCAGCCTCCATGCGCCGCAGGAAACAATCGCACCCGATTATCAGGACCGGCTCGCCGAGCCGCTCCTTCAGGTCGGCCAGTTGCACCCGCAGGTCCGCCAGCAGCGACCCGGATTGCATAGCGGTAAGTACGATACCGGTGTCGACCGCGCAGTAGAAGGTAAGGCTATTGTCCGGATTGACCCGCTGTATCGAACGCACGTAGAACTGATCCCGAATACGCACCGCCAGTGCGTTAAGGGCGAAGTGGGAGAGCCGTAGCTCCGTCACCGGAAGCCCGACCAATCGGGCGTACTCCTCTGCAGCAGGCTCGGCGTTGAGCTCGAACACGGTCCTTGAAGCGCTGTCGGCCGCCGTGACAACCAGCTTTTCCTCGCGGGGGTGCAGGTGATGCGTCGTGAACACCTCGAAATCCAGCCAAGTATTGAACATGACCACCACAGCCGCGCCGCTGTGAAAGGCTCCCTTATGGTAAACGTGAGTGTGACTGAGGTGATTGTCGTCGCCCGCCGAGCCACCGAAATGCGGGATACTGCCGAGGGCGGCGCTCAGCGTGGCGAGCACCACCTCTTCCCGGCTGGAGAGGCCATCGAGCAGCGTCAAAGCGAACGTATGGTCCTTGATCGGTGCCAGGTCGGTGTGCCGGCACGCGGTGAGCATGCCTTCTACAGCACGCTGCGCATCGACCAGCCGAAACTCGTCGAGCGCGCTGATCAGCAGACAATCGACTGCAAACGCCCGATGATCGAATCCGATAGCACTGACGCAGCCACGCTCATAGCCGCGCGCGGAAATCTCTCCGGCACTGGTGCAACCAGCCAGGGCAACGCCGCCGAAGTGCCGCTCCAGCGATAGCGCCAATCGATCGAGCGGGTATTCGGCCGAACAGAAGAACAGTACAAAGCCCAGGTGAGGATGCAGGAGCTGACTCGCCAGGTCCTGCGCCGCCATCTCCGGATCGACAGCGCAGGTGCTGGCAGTCCTGAAGCAATCAGCCAATGTATGCGACATGCAAAACCTCCCTGGTCATGTATCGATTCTAGGAACCGGGAGGAACGCCCCCTATGCTACTTAAGTACCGGGTAACTGCGTCTTGAGACGTAGGATCAGCGCAGCCGCTCCCATAACACGACAACCGGGGCAAGCCCCGGTTGCGCACAGACCTTTGATTACCAGTTCACCACCACGCCCAAGGCGATGGTGTCGGTTTCTTCGATGGTCAGCCTGTTGGCCTTGTCTTCCAGTTCGAACTGGTTGTACTCGGCGACCAGGGTCAGGTTGTCATTGACCGCATGGAACAGACCGATGGCACGTGTTTCCATTTCAGCCTTGTCGCCGAGCAGGAAGCCATCATCCTTGGTCTTGCCCATGGATAGCGCCAGGCGGGTCTTGCCGAAAGTGTAGGAACCCTGCAACAGGTGGCCCTTGCTGTCGAAATCACTCAGCAATGGCTGGGTGAAGTTGTTGGTGAACAGCGGATTCAGGCCCTGCGCGTCGAAGCCCGAAGCGGTCAGCGAGGCCGGACCGAACTTGGCCTGGATACCATAGCCGAGGCCCTTGGATTTGAGCGAGTCGATGGTGTCGCCGGTATTTTTTGAGTTCTGGTAAGTCCCGTTCAACCAGGAGAACAGCTGCGCGCCGCCCAGGTCGATCTGATACGTAAGTTCCGACTCGAAGCGTGGGCTGTCCTGATAGGCCTTGCCGGTAGCCGGATCGTCCTGAGTGGTGTCGACCGGATCCATGATGCCGGCAGCCACGCGGAAACCACTCATGACTGGCGAACGGTAGGTGATCTGGGCGGTGGGGAACGGATAGGGGTAACCGGTACCGATATTGCCGAAGGAAACGCCGCCGAAGTCAACCAGACCAAGCGTGTCACTGACCTGACCATAACCGGCGAGAAACTCGTCAACGAAGATGTTCGAGCGCGCAAACAGACCGAAGTCCTTGCCAACCAGTACTTCACCCCAGGAGCTGCCTATGGTGCCGTAGAACTGGCGCACGTCGATGTCTGTAGCGGTACCCTTGGTCTCGCTGTCGTTGATGGTTACCCAGAATGAGGAGCGAGCGCCCAGCTGGAGGTTACCCATGTCCTTGCCGACGTTGAATCCGATGTAGTTGGGCAGGAAGCCCATCTTTACCCGAGACTGATCGCGATCGAGCGTGTCATCGATATTGTCGGTATCGGTCTGTACATAGAATGCGTTGATGTAGCCGTCGGTAGAGAAGGTTACGCCATTCTGTTCGTAAAGGGTGATGGCAGCCGAGGCAGGTGCGCTGATGACTGCAGCAGCCAGAGCGGTTAGCAGATAGGCAGAATTCTTCTTGTTCATTGTGCTCTCCGATGAGATCAGTGGGCGACGTATGGATTGCGTCGAGCCGATTATCAGAGAGCGTTCTGCCCCGCCCCATGCTGCCTAGGGAGCGAACGTCCAGTGCTTTGGAATCGCTACCAGTCACTACCTTGGAACGAGATCAGGTGTCTTGAATGCTCTGAAGCACCAGGCGTGGCGCCCGCAGCAGCGTGCAGGCCAGCTGCCGCTGCCAGACTTTCGGCCGGATCCCTTCGAGGGCGGCCGCTTCAGCGTTCAGGTCGTCCTCTTCCGAGCCGAGGCACTGCTGCCACACAAGCTCGAAACGCGCTTCCGCCGCGCCGGCTCGGCTGCGAAGCGTGAGCGCGAGCTGCCGAGCCTCTTTCTGAATCTGCGCAAAGGGGGTATCGATCAGTAGCCTGTACCGTTCGGAGAGAAAACTTTCCATTGCGGTCGCCAGACGCGGCTGATCCTGATCTGGCGATTGCACCAACAGCAACAGGCCGGGCATACCGGCTACGGGGTAGTGGCGGGCGGCCACCCAGTACCCGAGTTGCTGTCGCGTACGCAACTCTTCCAAGAAGGGCGCTGCGATCATCTGATGGATGAGCCGCCAGAGCGCGCGGCTCTCCGCGCTTGAACAACTGCCCTGAAGATAGAGGATACGGGCGTGGTCAGCATGACGGCATGGCACTTCCAACAGCTGCTCACCGGGCTGCAACCGACGGGGCACAGGACGTTGCCAGGCGAAGGGCAAGGCCAGCCTGGAATAGTGCCGACCCAGGCATTGCTCGAGCCCTGCCATCGGCGAGCGACTACCGCCATGCACGCAGATCATCTGTGCTTCCTGCAGCCCCCCGATCTGCCCCGACCCTCCTGCGTCAACGTCGAACCCCAGATACCGTACCAGTGCGTCGAGCAGGCGATAGGCTGGCAAGGTATCCCGCTGCTGTGCTTGCCAGCGCTGCCAACGACGCTGCACCACCGCGGCAGCGCCTGGCGAGGGGTCGTTCAACCTGGCGAAAAATCGATTCAGGCAACTCATGAGCAGCGGCTCGGGGCCCTGCGCATCCAGCACGAGGATTCTCGGCTCGACACTCCAGCGCAGCGACACCCCCCCTTTTGCGGGCCAGTACGAAGACTCCTCACCGGCCATCTCGCATGCCAGCCGTTGCCGATACAGCGCGTCCGCCGGCACGTGCCAGGCCAGACACCAGCCCAACCTCACCCGAGCTTGACCGCACACGATGAAACCAGCACGAAGCCCGGGCAGCTCAACACTATGCGGTACCACCGGCCCGTGGCTCGTAGCGGGCAGCGATGGCAACTGCACCTGCATGCCGGTTGAACCCTTCAGCTGCGGCCAGAATTCACGGGTCCATGGCGTCAGGGTATGTCGGCAAAGGCGATCCGATTGCATCTGTGGATCACCAATTGCCAATGCCCACCGGCCATGCTGCAACGTTTCGATCAGCGCCCGCCAATCGGTGGCGCAAAGCAGGCCAGGGCGCACCGGGCCAGTCAGTACGGTTTCCGCCGGGTAACGCAGCAAGTGCTCAGCTAACCGCCTGCACCAGGCGATCGGCTCGCCCTGCGGCCCCTGGGTGAAATCAAACTCGGCCAGGCGTTGCCGGTCAGCCAGTGGAAAGCTCGCTGGGTCATGCGCGGCAAGTCCGGCAAACCAGTCGATCAATGCCTGCAGTACGGCGTGCGCGTCCGACACTATGGGCTGCAACCGAATCAGCAACAGCGCACTCCGGTCGGCGAACTGCTCGAGCTGCGCGTCCAGTTGATCAGCAAGCTGTCTGCTGCGTAACCAGCCAAGCGCACCGGAAGGTGCAGGATCATTCAGCCATTCGCAGAGCCAGCGTGCTGCACCGAGGGTTCCTTCGGCATCTAGTCGGGGCAAAGGCACCACCACCTCCCAGCCTGTCCCGCCGTTCAGGCAACGCCAGCGCAGGCAGACAGGCAGGGCCGATGGCGGAAAGAGTGGCGGGAGCTCTCTGGCCGTGGGCGACTGCCTGCCGTGGGGAGTGTTCGCCAGACTTTCGATGGCCTGCGAAGCGACAGCCAGCAAGACTTCCGGCGCGGCCGGGGCGTGCAAAACCAGGCTCATGGCTGCCAAACGATAGCCCTTGGCATGCAGGCTGCGCAGCTCTTCGGATAGCGCCGCTGGTTCGCCGGCCAATGTGTGGGAGTTGCCGATGGTGAAGCGGCTCAAGGGGTGATCGGGATGAAACAGTTCACCCAACACCGCCTGCCGATGAAGTGCGTCATCACCCAGGCGAGTATGAAATTCAGCATCGATCACCCGCCGCTCCGCCTCTACCAGCCTCGGATCGAACAGCGGTCTGGCGAGCATATCTGCCAGCTGCAACAGGCAAGGCTGCAGCCCGGCCGGGACAACACTGAAGAAGAACGCAGTGCTATCCGGCCCAGTGCTGGCATTGTAGCGCCCACCCCAGTGGTCGATGGCACGGGCGAAACTTCCCGGTTCCGGATGCGCTTCGCTACCCATGAACAGCAGGTGTTCCAGCAGGTGCGCCAAACCAGGCCGCTCTAGCGGCTCGTCATGACTCCCGGCATCTACTTGCAGCACAGCGGTGGCCTGGCTGGCAGCCGGATCGCTGATCAGCAGGCAATGCAACCCGCTGTCATGACGAAACAGACTGTAATCGCGAGAGTCGGCGGGTGTACTGGGTAGGTCGATGGGCTGCATGGGTGTCATTCACCGCGCTTGGGGTTCCAGCCTATCGCAGGCATCGGCGGCCCCGGTCAGATTTACTACCAAGGTTGCAAGCGGTTACTACCAAAGAGGCAGGCACGCTCAGGCGCGGAGCATTTGCGCAAGCACCGCGCGCAGCTTGCCGGGCTTGACCGGCTTGTTGAGAACCGGCATACCCAGCACCCTCAGCGCACTCTGACAGTGCTCGCTTCGGTCAGCCGTGATCATGATCGCCGGAACCTCGTGCCCAAGGTATTCGCGCAGCCTCGTAACGACGGCATCTCCGGTTTCTCCGCCGTCCAGGTGATAGTCCACCAGAACCGCGTTCGGCACCCGCTCACCCAGCGCCGCTATCGCCTGCTCCCCGCCGGCGGCGACTATGACCTCTGCCCCCCACTGACGCAGAAGCCCCTCCATGCTGCTGAGGATGATCTCCTCATTGTCCACCACTAGCAGACACTGCCCGGCCAGCGGTTCGGCAAGCTGGCCGATCAGAGCTGCACCGGCCTGTGGCGGGGCGGGCCGGGAGCTGGCCAGTGGCACGCTGACCGAAAATACCGAGCCGCGGCCCACCACCGAACGAACGCTGACCCGGGCACCCAATAGCAAGGCGATGCGGTCGACGATCGCCAGCCCCAGACCCACCCCCTTGCGCCGGCCTGGCGTGGCCTGCGGCAGTTGATTGAACTCGTGAAAAATCGCGCGGAAATACTCGGCCGGAATACCCCTGCCGCTATCCCAGACTTCGATGCTCAGTTGGTTTCCACGGCGTCGGCAACCAATCAGCACGCCGCCGGTCTCCGTATAGCGAATCGCGTTGCTGAGCAGGTTGCGCAAGATGCGGCTGAGGAGCCGGTAGTCGGTCCGCACAGCCCAACCCCCGAGCTTCGCCCGCAGCCGAAGGCCGGCTAGTTCCGCCGCCCCGCGAAACTCTTCGACCAGCGGCATGGCGATCTCGGCCAGGCGGTAGTCCCCTACCTCGGCCCGCACACTGCTCTGGTCCAGTCGGGCGATGTCGAGCAGATCCGACAACATGTCCTCCGCCGCCTCGAGCGCAAGGTGGGAGCGCTCGACCAGTTGCGCTTCCGGGTGTGCCAGATTGCGTTCGCGCAGCGTCGCCATCAGCAACCGAGCCGCATTGAGTGGCTGCAGAAGGTCATGGCTGGCGGCAGCCAGATAACGATCCTTGCTCAGATTGGCCTGTTCGGCTGCGTCCCGTGCCTCACGCAGGGCGTGCTCGACTCGCTCGCGCTCGACGATCTGGTGCCGCAGGTTTTCATTGAGTGCTTCCAGTTCCTGGGTCCGGGCGAGCACACGCTGCTCCAGCGCCTCATTGATCCGTTGCAGCGCCTGCTGCGCCTCTCGGCGCTCGGTAACATCAGCGACGAACGCCTCCATCACCGGTTCATTGGTGTCCGGTCGCAGCATCATGTTCATGCGGACGCACAGCGTACGGCCATCGGCGCGCAGCAACTGGGTTTCGTAGCCACTGAGCTCTCCATCGCGCAACAGGACGGTACGTATCTGCTGATACTCTGCGATTCCGCCAAGAAACAGTCGGGCCGGCGAGTCGGCGTAGGCGATAACGGCGCTTCCCGGCGAGTCGAACCCCAGCATGCGGGCCATGGACAGATTCGCGGCCAGGAGCCCGCGGTCCAGGCTTGCCTGCATAATGCCGTGCACGGCATTTTCGAAAAGCCACTTGTAACGATTACGTTCGGCCTCCAGCTCTTCGAGCCGTGCGACCAACTCCGGATAATAGCTCTTGCGAGAAGACTGTGAGCCGAGGCCCAGCAATCCTGTCAGCACATCACGGCGCGGGTCAGAGGGCTTCTGCATAGACTACTTCGACGTCTCTGACATTGGATTCGCGCGGGTTGGTAAGGATGCACGGGTCGTGCATGGCGTGCATCGAGAGTATTGGCAGATCGCTCATGCTCACCCCATGCATCGCCAGCGTCTGATTGAAGCCGACCGCCTTTTTCAACTCGATCAGGTGGTGCACGAGACGCTCACGGACCTGCCCACTGGTAAGTCCGCGGGTGTCGATCCCGAGTGTTTCTGCAATGACCTTGAATCGGTCCGGCGCTGAGGCATAGTTGAAGGCGACCACATGCTCTACCAGGATCGCGTTGCACAGACCATGCGGCAGGTCGAGAAAGCCGCCCAGACTATGGGACATGGCGTGGACGGCTCCGAGAATGGCATTGGAAAAGGCCAGTCCTGCCTGCAGACTGCCGAGCATGATTTTCTCACGCAGGACGATGTCCTGCGGGTTGGCGATCATGTTGACCAGGTTGCCATTGAGCAGGCGCATGGCCTCCAGTGCGTGGGCGTCCGTCATGGGGCCGCTGCCGGTAGAGACGAAGGCCTCGATAGCATGGACCAGCGCATCGACTCCGGTACAGGCTGACAGAAAGGGGTCCATGGTGGCGGTGGTTTCCGGATCAATCAGCGATACGTCGGGCACCACCGCCTTGCTGATGATCGAGAACTTAACCTTCTCCTGCTGATCGGAAATGATCACGAATTGCGAGACATCTGCGGAGGTGCCGGCCGTGGTGGGAATACAGATCAGCGGGGGGATGGGCGCACGAATGGTATCCACGCCCTCGAACGCGATAATGTGCTGATCATGCGCCACAGCGATGCCGATTGCCTTGGCGCAGTCCATCGGACTGCCACCGCCCACGGCGACGATGACGTTACAGCCGGCTGCCCGGTACACCTCGGCGCCGTGCATGACCTCTTCCGTTCGCGGATTGGCCGATACCCGAGTGAACAGCTCATAGGCTATACCCTGCTCGGCCAGACTGGTTTCGACATCTGCGACCCAGCCGGCCGCCTGGACCCCTGGATCCGACACCAGCAGGACCTTTCGGGCACCAAAGGTACTGGCGTAGTTTGCTACGGTTTTGCGCGACCCTGCGCCAAAAATGATCTCCGGTGTGACGAACTTGCGAAGCTGGCTGATATCGTGCGGCATGGGTGCGACTGCTGTTGTTTTTGTTCAGAATGCCAGCATACCTGAACCCGCCCTGCCTAATAAGCTGCCGATGGTCGTAAAACACTGCCTTGGCAGTAGCACCCGAGCAGTACCTAAGTAGCAGCCCTGCAGCCTGCAAGTCGCATGGCGCGCAGACGATCTCTGATTAGCATGACAGAACACCCTCTCAAGACCGAGCCTGCCTATGCCCTGCCCTGCCCGCTGGTTGCGTCTGCTTTTGCTGCTCATGTTCCTTGCAAGTGGCCCGCTGCATGCCGACCCGATACGGGAAGAGATTCTCGCCCTTTTTCCCAAGGCCACTCGAATCGATCCGAAGCAGGACAACCCACCCGTCTATCCGGTCTATCAGTTGGATCAACTGCTCGGTTACGCGTTCGAGTCCAATGACTATTCCGCATTGCAGGGCTTCTCCGGCAAACCCATCAGACTTCTGATCGGCCTCGACACCTATGGAACGCTCAGCGGCATTCGTGTTCTCGAGCACCACGAGCCGGTTTTTCTGCACGGACTCGGCGAGCAGGCGCTCCAGCGCTTCATCGACCAATACCGCCAGACCAGCATTACACGACCGATCGTGGTAGGCAGCCGCAGGACCGCCGGTGACGGTGGTTCGGTTCACCAGTTCGACGGAGTAAGCAAGGCAACCGTATCGGTCCTGATTCTCAACGAGACGGTCATGATCTCGGCGATGGAAGTCGCGCGGCAACTGCTCGAAGGCTTCGCCCAGGGCCCCTTGGCAGTGGCCAGAGATGATCTGTTCGAGCCGCTGGGTCTCGAGGAGCTACTGCAACGCGACTATCTGCAACACTGGACCATTACTGAAGAAGAGGTCGAGGCGGCCCTCGGGCAGTCGCTGTACGGCTTCACCGGCCTGCACGATGCAGAGGTATTCAGTGAACTCTGGTTCGCCTATCTCAACGCGCCCAGTATCGGCCGGAACCTACTGGGTGAGGCAGGCTTCACGCGACTACGTGGGGAACTGCGCGACAACGAACAGGCGCTGCTGGTCGTTTCACGCGGGCGCTATCACCACGTTCCGGACGACTTCACACCCGCTTCCGCGCCAGCGCGTCTGGTGCTGGTGCAAAACGGCCACCCGATCGAACTGCACGACATGAACGTGGCCAACGAGCTTATTCCGGCCCTGCCCGGAACGGATCCTGACGAGCTCTCGGCGCACATCTTTCGCATCAAGCCACACGCGGGTTTCAACCCGGCAGCCGAGGCTACACTGCAGTTGAACGTGACACTGCAACGGAACCATCTGGTCAGCAGCGCAACCAGTGTTTCGGTGCCGCTGGCGGTAGATCTCAACCTGTTCGAACTGAAAGAGCCGCCCCCTCCCGCCCGGCCAGTACCTATGTGGCTGCGGATGTGGCAGGAACGCTGGTGGCAGGTAACGCTTTTGCTGGCCGCTTTGGGCCTGCTCACCTATGTATTCGTTCGCCAGCATGAACTTAGCCGTAACACTCGGCGTTTCCATAAGCTGCGCGCGGCCTTTCTGGTGTTCACGCTGGTGTTCATCGGCCTCTATGCACAGGGTCAGCTCTCAGTGGTAAATATCTTTACCCTGTTGCTGGCAATCTGGGAGGGTTTCGATATCGCCGTGTTCCTGATGGATCCGGTGATTTTCACGCTCTGGACCTTCACCTTCATCAGTCTGTTTCTCTGGGGGCGTGGTCTCTTCTGCGGCTGGCTGTGTCCGTTTGGCGCATTGCAGGAGATGCTCGGCTGGCTGGCGACCCGACTGCGCATCCGCCAGTGGAAAATCCACGACAGCTGGCACCGGCGCCTGCAGTGGACCAAATATCTGATTCTCATCGGGCTGGTGGGGCTTTCGTTCCATTCCCTGACCTGGGCAGAACGCCTGGCAGAGGTCGAACCCTTCAAGACCTCCATTACGCTGTTTTTCGTCCGCAGCTGGCCCTTCGTCGTGTACGCGCTGATCCTGCTCGGCTTGGGGCTGTTCATCCACAAGTTCTATTGCCGCTACCTCTGCCCGCTCGGCGCCGGGCTGGCGATCCTGGGCAGATTGCGAATATTTTCCTGGCTCAAGCGAATCGAC
>JAUVYN010000100.1 GCA_030603065.1 Pseudomonas sp. | reverse complement strand
ACCATCACCGGGTAGTCGCCGGGTTCGGTAGGACGGTACACGTTCAGGTAAAGGCAATCTTCATTGGTGCTGGCTTCGCCAAACGGACTGGCCGCCTGTGGGCAGGAGCTACCGAACTCGTCGGTCAATTCCAGCATGCCGGACCAGGACGGCGCGGGCTGTGGTGCAGCGAAGCGCAGGTCGCCTGTCGGTTCTGCACCATAGCGGATTCCTCTGAAGGCGAGAACGCCGGTTTCCAGTTCAATGCCACGGACATCCCCTTGCGCTACGGTTGCAGAAAGGGTCGCTGGGCCGGATGGGCCCGGGTTCACCGGGGCGGGCGAAGATGAGCTGCTGCTCCCGCTGGACAGACAGCCAGCGAGGCCCATGGACAACACCGCAGCTGCGACTGCGGTAACGAGAGGCCTTGCGGCGCGGGGGGGAAGCATCTCACGCATTGTTATTATCTCCTTTGTAACGTCAAAAGGCTGCTTTGCATCAGCCGCAAGCAGAAACCTTAAGTGAATCGGACTGTGCGCACGAGTCACCCATTCGGGTGAAATGCGCGTGCCAGACGCGTCGCCGCATCGCAATATTGAAATAACGTGCTAAGTCGGTATCGTTGTCAGTCCGGTACCGATTCGAGCTCAGCGATGATCAGCCACGCCTTTCCCATCAGTTACGTCGAACCTGTCTTCCGCCCGCCCAGCGAAGCGCATTCGCTCATTCTTCCCGTAACCAACGGCTGTTCCTGGAACAAGTGCACCTTTTGTGAGATGTATACCGCGCCGCAGAAGAAGTTTCGGGCACGGGATGAGGCCGAGGTGCTGGAAGAGATTCGCCGCTGTGGCGAGCAACTGATCGTGCAACGGGTGTTTCTGGCCGATGGCGACGCGATGGTGCTGCCGACCCGCCGCCTGCTGGGTATTCTCGAGGCGATCGCCGAACACATGCCCACCGTGGAGCGGGTCACTTCCTATTGTTTGCCGCGCAATCTCAAGCGCAAATCGACCGAGGAGCTGCGCGAGCTGCGTGAGGCGGGGCTGGCGATGTTGTATGTGGGGGCGGAGTCGGGCGACGATGAAGTGCTCGAGCGGGTCAACAAGGGCGAAACCTTCGATTCCACTGCGGACGCGCTGCTCAAGGCTGGGGAGGCGGGGCTCAAACGGTCTGTGATGATCCTCAATGGTCTTGGCGGAGCGGCCCTCAGTGAACAGCATGCGATCAATTCGGCACGTCTGATGAATCTGACTCAGCCCGAATTCGTCTCGACGCTAGTGGTAAGTTTCCCTCAGGGGATGGACCGTTACCGGGCGCAGTTTCCCGACTTCGAGCCGCTCGATCAGATGGGCTTGTTCCGCGAGATTCAGCTGTTTCTCGAGCGCCTCGAGCTGAAGGATACGGTGTTTCGCAGCGATCACGCGTCCAACTATCTGGTCCTCAAGGGTGTGCTGGGAGCGGACAAGCCACGTATGATGGAGCAGGTCAAGCGGGCCATCGAACAGCCCGAGCGGGCTGGGTTGCGCCCTGAATGGATGCGCGCCCTTTGAATTCGGCAGCAGGTGGGAGATGACTATGCGCTGGATCGGGCTGACACTCTGCCTGCTGCTGGCAGCGGGTTGCATGAAACCTTCGGACATGACGCAACAGGCGCGCTATTACATGGGTGATGCGGGTCTCATGGATCATTACCGCATCAACCGCAGCGGCAACTGGCGAATCCAGTCGGACTCCCAGCTGTACATCGCCCAGGGCCATTTCGTTCCGGTGGGACATCCTTACTCCCGGCCCAACGTGGTTGCGGAAGAAGCTTTTGCTGCGGCAGTACAGGTTTTTCCTCTGGTGAGGCGAGCCGAACAGCCGCTGGGGCTGGACCAGGCGTTGGAGCAGGCACGGGCACAACGGTCGGATTATCTCCTGTACACCCGGTTCGCCAGAGCCCGAGATGGTGCCAGCACCGTCGCCGAGTGGGAAGAAACCCGCAGCTTTGGCGATCTGGGCATCGACCGGGCCAATCTGCAACTGGTGCTGATGGAAACTTCGACGCGCCGCGTGGTCGACTTTGTAGTGATCGAAACCAAAGGCGGTTTCTTGCAATTCTACAAGGCCCGTCCAGAGGATCTGCTGCGTCGACCCCTCGAGGACTACACGCGGCGCCTGCTGGGACGTTGACAAGAGGTACGCATGAGCCAAGGCAATCGTACACCCGAAGCGATACTCGAACAGTTGCCATCCGATGGGCGTGACGCCGGCATGCAGCGCCGTGCGCCCGCGCCGGTACATCTGTGGAATCCGCCGGTGAGCGGCGAGATCGACATTCGCATCGCCCGGGACGGCACCTGGTACCACGAAGGCGGACCGATTACCCGCCTGGCGTTGGCGCAGCTGTTTTCCGGCATTCTCCGTCTGGACCCGGACGGGCGTTACTACCTGGTCACCCCGGTAGAGCGCTGGGGCATTCAGGTGGATGATGCGCCCTTCGTCGCGGTACGCATGGAGCGCAGCGGGGAAGGGGTGGAGCAGGTCCTGCGTATGGTGACCAATCTGGATGACAGCGTTGAGGTCGGGGCCGATCACCCACTGCGGGTGGAGATTGACCCGGCGACGGAAGAACCCTCGCCCTATGTGCTAATCCGCAGCAATCTCGAAGCTTTGATCAATCGCAGCCTGTTCTATGAGCTGGCCGATCTGGCCGTCGAACATGAGGTAAACGGCTCGAATCGGCTGGGTGTCTGGAGCCACGGCCAGTTCTTTCCGATCGACGGCCCCCCCGCCTGATCAGCGTGACGCCCTCCGGCCGCCCAGCGCGGCCAGAGGACGCCTGCCTTGACGAAAGTCAATCCCAAAGCCCTCGCTTTTTTGGTTGAATTTCCCCATATGTGGGTCTAGCATTGCGCGCAATACACAACACATAGTGTTTCGCGCGACCCGCCAGTCACCCCGTGGGCGCGCGTTCAAGCCGGGCTTTTCGGAGCGGTAGGGCACTTTTCAGGAGAAGAGGATGAGTCAAACAGCCAAGGTGCAGCGTCTGCACAACGTCGTGACCAGCATACCGATGCAACCCGCATCTGAAGACATCTGGGACACCAAATATCGACTCAAGACCAAGGATGGCTTGCCGATCGATAACACTGTCGACGAGAGCTATCAGCGCGTCGCACGCGCCCTGGCGGATGTGGAAAAGCCGGAATTGCGTGAAGAGTGGTATGAGAAGTTCCTCTGGGCGCTGCGCCACGGCGCCATTCCGGCCGGCCGCATCACTTCCAACGCCGGCGCCTGGGAGCACAAGCCGGCTACCTCGACCATCAACTGTACCGTGTCCGCCACCATCGGCGACTCGATGGACGACATCCTCTCCAAGCTGCACGAGGCGGGTCTGACCCTCAAGGCCGGCTGCGGTATCGGCTACGAGTTCTCCACGCTTCGTCCGCGTGGTGCCTATGTTTCCGGTGCCGGGGCCTACACTTCCGGCCCGCTGTCGTTCATGGATATCTACGACAAGATGTGCTTCACCGTCTCGTCCGCCGGTGGCCGTCGCGGCGCCCAGATGGCAACCTTCGACGTCGGTCATCCGGACGTGGCTGATTTCATCCGCGCCAAGCGCGAAGGTGGCCGCCTGCGTCAGTTCAACCTGTCACTGCTGATCACCGAAGACTTCATGAAAGCGGTCGCCGCCGACGCCGACTGGAAGCTGTCCTTCCCGCTGACCCAGGCCGAAGTCGAAGCCGACGGCATCGATCTGAACAACGAAGATCAGGTGATCTGGCGTGATCTGCCGACCACCGAACGCTACATCACCCGCAAGGACGGCCGCGTGGCCTGCCGCGTGTCCAAGGTGATCAAGGCCCGGCGGATCTGGGACATGATCATGACCTCGACCTACGACTTCGCCGAGCCGGGTTTCATCCTCATCGACCGCGTCAACGAGATGAACAACAACTGGTTCTGCGAAGAAATTCGTGCGACCAACCCCTGTGGCGAGCAGCCGCTGCCGCCGCACGGCGCCTGCCTGCTGGGTTCGATCAACCTGACCCTGTTCGTCCGTGACCCCTTCACCGAGCGCGCACGCTTCGACTGGGACGAGTACCGCAAGGTAGTCGACATCTTCACCCGCATGCTGGACAACGTGGTCGAGATCAACGGACTGCCGCTGGAGCAACAGCGCCAGGAGATCTTCCGCAAACGCCGCCACGGTATGGGCTTCCTGGGGCTGGGTTCGACCATGACCATGCTCTGCATGAAGTACGGCGAGGCCAAGTCGCTGGAGTTCACCGAGCAGGTATCGAAGGAAATGGCTCTGCAAGGCTGGCGCACCGCGTTGCAGCTGAGTGAAGAGAAGGGCGCAGCACCTATCATGGATGAGCAGTTCGTAGTCACCGAAGCCATGCTCGCCAAGCGTCCTGAAATGCGCAAGGACGGTTACAAGGTCGGCCAGAAGATCGCCGGCAAGGTGCTCTGGGCCAGGTACAGCCGTTACATGCAGCAGGTTGCGAATGTCGAGCCGGAGCTGGTTGCCGCGCTGGCCGAGAAGGGTGCGCGCTTCACCCACCACAGTTCGATCGCGCCGACTGGTACCATCTCCCTCTCGCTGGCCAACAATGCTTCCAATGGCATCGAGCCGAGTTTCGCGCACCACTATTTCCGCAACGTGATCCGCGAGGGCAAGAAGTCCAAGGAAAAGGTCGACGTGTTCAGCTTCGAGCTGCTTGCCTACCGGCATTTCGTCAACCCCGAAGCGCTGCCGAGCATGGATGCGAACACCCGCAACCTGCCGGATTATTTCATTGCGGCGGACGACGTGACGCCGACCCAGCACGTGGACGTGCAGGCCGCGGCGCAGAAGTGGATCGACTCCTCGATCTCCAAGACCGCAAATGTGCCGACCGATTATCCCTACGAGGATTTCAAGGACATCTACCGTTACGCCTTCGAAAAGGGCCTGAAGGGTTGCACTACCTTCCGCTTCAACCCGGAGGCCTTCCAGGGCGTTCTGGTCAAGGAGCAGGATCTGGCCAACACGACTTACCGCTTCAAACTGGAAGACGGCACCTTCATCGAGGCCAAGGGCGGCGACGAGATCGAGTACGACGGCGAGCTGCACAGCGCCGCCAACCTGTACGACGCGCTGAAAGAAGGCTACTACGGCAAGTTCTGACCGTTGGCGGGCCAATGCCCGCCATTTTCAAATGAATAGAGCAGGGGCCTGCTGCGGTGGGCCGAGGGAACAGAAATGGTACTGAAAATCACCAGCAAGATCGTCGATTACGCGGTGGTCAAGCCCGAGGACAACAAGCCCGAGGTGCCGGCGGCTCCGCCTGCGCCGAAGCTGGAGGAGATGCACGAGAAGCTCAAGCGCCCGGATTTTCTCGAAGGCTCCACCTACAAGATCAAGACGCCGACCTCCGAGCACGCCATCTACGTGACCATCAACGATGCGGTGCTCAATCAGGGCAGCGACCACGAAACGCGTCGCCCCTTCGAGATATTCATCAACTCCAAAAACATGGAGCATTACCAGTGGATCTCGGCGCTGACGTTGATCATCTCCGCAGTGTTCCGCAAGGGTGGCGATTGCACCTTCCTGGTCGAAGAGCTGCGCAGCGTGTTCGATCCCAAGGGGGGCTACATGAAGCGCGGTGGACGCTGGATGCCGTCGCTGGTCGCCGAGATTGGTGATGTGCTGGAGCAGCACCTGACCCGTATTGGCATGATGAGCAACGAGATGGACGAGCACCAGCGCGCCTACCTCGAACAGAAGCGCGCCGAATTCGTCAACAAGGGGCCACAAAGCCAGGCGGCAGCTGATTGCGACGACAGTACCGATACCTATCCACCGGGCGCGCAACTGTGCGGCAAGTGCCACACTCAGGCGGTGGTGATGATGGACGGTTGCATGACCTGCCTGAGCTGCGGCGACAGCAAGTGCGGTTGAATGCCAAGGCTGACCGCTGAAGCGAGTGCGACCTGTTGTGTCGCGCTCAACCCCCAAGATGCGTCCCGTCGGCCCGGTCCTTGACCGGGCCGTTTTCATTTCAGCTGCGTGCGTTCGAGGAGCGTTCCGATGGCCGATATCAATCCCATGACTCTGTTTGCGCTGCTGGGTGTGTCCGTACTGGCAGGCTGGGCGGCGACCGTCTGGCTGCTGCTGGGCCGCCAGAGACAGCTGGAGGCGGCCCTGCTCGAGAGCGAACAGAAACTACAGCAGGAATGCGCCACCACGCGCGAGCTGGAGATCGAATCGCACCGCGTGCGGGCCGAGCGTGCCGAACAAACGGCCCGACTGCAGCATCTTCAGGAAGGCCTCGAGACACTGCGTTTGGAGCAGCGGGATCTGGCCCAGCGCCTGAGCGAGTCCGACAAGCAGGCGCGTCAGTGGCAGGTGCAGGCTGAACGGGCGCAAACGCTGGCCCGCGAGCAGCTACGCCAGCTCGAAGAGCTGCGCACGGAGCGCGAGTCGACCAGCCAGCGGCTGCTGGCACTGCAGGCCGAGCACGAACAGCTGAACGTTGAGCACTCGACCCTGCGGAATAGCCTCGAACAGCGCCAACAGCACTTCAGCGAGCAGCAACAGCTGCTCAGGGAGAGCCGCGAGCAACTCAAGTTGGAGTTCGAGCAGCTGGCCGGGCGCATCTTCGAGGCCAAGGGGCAGGCGTTTTCCCAGCACAGTCAGCAGTCACTGGACGCGCTGCTCAAGCCCTTCCGCGAACAGATCGATCAGTTCCGCACCAAGGTCGAGGATATTCACTACAAGGAGACCCAGCAGCAGGCAGCGCTGACGCAGGAACTGCTCCATCTCAAGGAACTCAACCGACAGATTACCCAGGAAGCACACGACCTGAGCACTGCGCTAAGGGGGCAGAAGAAGGCCCAGGGCAACTGGGGAGAACTGATTCTGGAAAATGTGCTGGAGCGCTCCGGGCTGCGCGCCGGAACCGACTTCAAACGCGAAGTCAGCATCACCAACAGCGAAGGGCAGCGTCAGCGCCCGGACGTGCTGGTCTATCTGCCTCAGAACAAGCACCTGATCATCGACGCCAAGGTTTCGCTCAACGCCTACACCCGTTACATCAACAGCGAAGACGACAGCGAACGCCGGGTGGCGCTCGCCGAGCATGTTCAGGCTATCGGTCAGCGCATCCGCGAGCTGGCCGACCGCAATTACTTCGATCTGCCGGGGCTGAACGCGCCGGAGATGGTGTTCATGTTCATTCCGATCGAGTCGGCCTTCGTCGAAGCGCTCAGGGCTGACGAGACGCTGTTCCAGAAGGCCATCGAGCAGAATGTGCTGGTCGCCACCCCGACGACACTCCTGACCAGTCTCAACATCGTCCGCCAGTTGTGGCGATTCGAGGACCAGAATCGTCACACGGCCGAACTCGCCGAGCGCGCCACCAAGGTGCACGACAAGCTGAGAACCTTCCTCGGCAGCATGGACCGGGTCGGCAAGAGTCTGGATGCAGCCAGTGATGCCTACCACAAGGCCTGCGGACAACTGGTCAATGGCCCGGGCAACCTGGTCAAACAGGTTAACGAGTTCAAGGAGCTGGGTGTTTCGGTCAAGGGCGAGTTGGGAGATCACTGGACCGATCGGGCTGCCCTGGAGTTGACCCAGGTGCATCTGGATGAGCCGCAGTTCCAGAAAGAAGAGCGTTAGCCCCGGTCGTTCAGGGGCTGGCAGGCCCCGGATTTTTTTGCCAGAATCCGCCGCTGTCCGGGGGTAGGCCCTGGCGAACGGAGGGTTTCCAATTGAATCGACTGGCCGAGCTACAGCAGCTGCTGCGACGCAGCCTGCATCTCGATGAAAGCACCGACCTCAGTCCCGACACCGAGCTGCTCGGCGGCCTGCCGGAATTCGACTCGATGGCTGTTGTCGTGATCCTGGAGGATATCGAGCAGGCCTTCGGGGTTCGCATACCTGATGATGAGATCGAAGCTGAAATGTTTCTCACGGTTGGCTCGTTGCACGAATCTCTCGTAGCTCGCCTGTAATCTCGCACTGCACCAATAGTGTGCGACAGGCTGCCCCTGTCTTTCCTTGGCGCACCGTTGTGGTGCGCCTTCCGGGTCGGCCGCTGTCACAGCCCGCTTAAACCGGCTGCCACCCATCTGGCACGCACCTTGCTCTTGCTCCATCCATTCATTGGGGAAGGTGAATGGCGATGACCGCCGCATGGCATCTGGAACAATCCGATAGCGTATGGAACTGGCAGGCCGGGTTGAGCCTGGGCTTCGGTCGTCAGGGTTCGCGCACCGTGCTGGATCGGCTCAGTCATCGCGGGCCACTGCGCATTCAGCGTCCGTTTCTGCCAGAAGGTCCAGAATGTCCGCATGTCTATATCTTGCATCCACCCGGCGGCATGGTCAGCGGCGATCATCTGCGCCTGGAAGCGCACCTTGGCGCTGACGCATGCGCTCTGCTGACCACCCCCTCATCTGGCAAATTCTATCGCGCCCGGGACAACGGCACCCTGCAGACCCAGCACAACCGGTTCGTGCTCGAGGAGGGCGCGAGTCTGGAATATCTGCCGCAGGACACCATTGCATTCGAGGGCTGTAACGCCCGTCTCATTACCCAGCTTGAGGTGCATGGCAGTGCCCGCTTCTGCGTGGCGGATCTGCTCAGCCTGGGCCGGCCGGCCGCGGACGAAGGCTTCACGCGGGGTCGGGTCGAACAGCACCTTGACGTTCGCCGTGACGGCCGGCCCATCTATATCGAGCGCAACCGATTCGAAGGTGGCGACGAGCTGCTGCACGCGCAGTGGGGGCTTGGCGGCGCGCTGGTCGTCGGCACCTGGCTGGCCACCCTGATCCTGGATCGCGATCAGCTCGACGCATTGCGCGCCGAGTTCGAGCCGGTCAGTCAGCTCGCCTTCACCCAACGGCATGGATTGCTCATGGCCCGCTATCTTGGTCACGAGGCAGAACATGCCCGTAATACCTTCATCCGGCTATGGCAGCGCCTGCGTCCACTCATCAATGGCCGCGAGGCGTGCCCGCCGCGTATCTGGAATACCTGACAGGAGGCCCATATGGAGCTGACCCCTCGAGAGAAGGACAAGCTGCTGCTGTTCACCGCAGCGCTGCTGGCCGAGCGCCGCCTGGCGCGCGGCTTGTTGCTGAACTACCCGGAAGCCGTGGCCTACATCAGCGCCGCCATCATGGAAGGCGCGCGCGACGGGCGCAGCGTGGCGGAGATGATGAGCCACGGCCGCACCCTGCTGACCCGCGAGCAGGTCATGCCCGGCGTGCCGGAGCTGGTCGCTGAAGTGCAGGTCGAGGCGACCTTCCCGGATGGCACCAAACTGGTCACTGTGCACAACCCGATTCCCTGAGGAGACGATGATGATTCCAGGCGAGATTCAGACCCGGGAGGGGAAGCTCACGCTCAACGCCGGGCGTGAAACGCTGACGGTCAGCGTGGCCAACACCGGTGACCGCCCGATCCAGGTCGGCTCCCATTACCACTTTGCCGAAACCAACGCCGCCCTGCAGTTCGATCGTGACGCGGCCCGGGGCTTTCGGCTCAACATCGCCGCCGGCACCGCCGTGCGTTTCGAGCCCGGCCAGAGCCGCGAAGTGGAACTGGTCGCCCTGGCGGGTGAACGCAAGGTCTACGGTTTCCGTGGCCTGGTCATGGGCAGCCTGCAGGAGAAGCCATAATGGAAATCAGCAGACAGGCCTACGCCGAAATGTACGGCCCCACCACCGGGGACCGCGTGCGGCTGGGTGATACCGAGCTGTGGATCAGCGTGGAGAAGGACTTCACCCATTACGGGGAAGAGGTCAAGTTCGGCGGCGGCAAGGTCATCCGTGACGGTATGGGACAAAGCCAGCGCGGCCGCGCCGACACGCCGGATACCCTTATCACCAACGCCCTGATCCTCGACTGGTGGGGCATCGTCAAGGCCGATGTCGCCGTCAAGGACGGCATGATCCAGCGTATCGGCAAGGCCGGCAACCCGGACATCCAGCCGGGCGTGGACATCATTGTCGGTCCCTGCACCGAGGTGATCGCAGGCGAGGGCATGATCCTTACCGCCGGCGGCATCGACGCGCACATCCACTTCATCTGTCCACAGCAGATCGAGGAAGCGCTGATGTCCGGCGTCACCACCATGATCGGTGGCGGCACCGGGCCTGCTACCGGCACCAATGCCACCACCTGTACGCCCGGCGCCTGGCATATCGCGCGCATGCTGCAGGCGGCCGAATCCTTCCCGATGAACCTGGGCTTTCTCGGCAAGGGCAACGCCAGCCTGCCGGATGCGCTCGAAGAGCAGATCGAAGCCGGCGCCATGGGGCTCAAGCTGCATGAGGACTGGGGTACGACGCCAGCGGCCATCGACTGCTGCCTGAGCGTGGCCGATGCCTACGACATCCAGGTCGCGATTCACACTGACACGCTGAACGAGTCCGGCTTCGTCGAGGACACGCTGGCGGCGATAAAGGGCCGGGTGATCCACACCTATCACACCGAAGGGGCGGGCGGTGGCCATGCGCCGGACATCATCAAGGCCTGTGGCGAGCCCAACGTGCTGCCGTCATCGACCAACCCGACGCGGCCCTACACCATCAACACGGTGGACGAGCATCTGGACATGCTGATGGTCTGCCACCATCTGGACCCGGCCATCGCCGAGGACGTTGCCTTCGCCGACTCGCGCATTCGCCGCGAAACCATCGCC
>JAUVYN010000043.1 GCA_030603065.1 Pseudomonas sp. | reverse complement strand
AGCCGACCGGTTTGCAGCGCCAGGGCTTCAACTTCTTCATTGCCGAGCGTGGACATGGACTGGTAGGTGGCAACGGAAACGGACTCCAGGCCAACAGCGGCGACGAGCGGGGCCAATGCCACTGCCGTCTGGACTGCCTGCGCGTCGGGACAGGCAACGATGCACGGATGCTGGATCGTCTTTAGCGCGTCAGGGTTGACTTCGGCAACTGCGAGGGGCGCTTCAGAGGCACGATAGGCTCCAGTGGCATCGACGACCATTGCGCCTGCAGCTACTGCCTGCTCTGCCCAGTTAAGAGCTGTTTCGGCAGCGCCTGCGAAGATCACCAGTCCAACCGAGCTGAAATCAAAACGCTCGAGAACCTCGACACGCTGGCTTTGCCCCCGGAGCATCAATCGGTTGCCCGCGGCGTCCTCGGTTTCAAGCAGATGAATTTTGGCAAAGGGAAATTCCCGGTCTTCAAGTACTGCCAAAAAACTTTCGCCCAGGATGCCTTCGATACCTACTATTGCCAGGTCACTTGAAATATTCATTCTTACTCTTTGTTTGACTGAAGCCTTAAAGACAAAAGGCACCCCTGCTTTAGCGGAGGTGCCCTGGAAGGACCGGCTTTGCCTTTCAGTTTTCCTGAATTATTCGCAACATGCGCCGAAGGGGTTCGGCAGCGCCCCAGAGGAGCTGATCACCGACCGTGAAGGCCGACAGGTATTGCGCGCCCATGTTCAGCTTGCGCAGACGGCCCACCGGGACGGTAAGCGTACCGGTAACGGCGGTGGGTGTCAGATCCCGCAGGGTCTGCTCCTTGTCGTTGGGCACTACCTTGGACCAGGGGTTGTGCGCTTCCAGCATCGCTTCGATGTCGGCCAGCGGCACATCCTTGTTCAGTTTGATGGTCAGCGCCTGGCTGTGGCAGCGCATTGCGCCGATACGCACGCAGATACCGTCCACCGGGATCGGCCGAGCGCTGCGCCCGATGATCTTGTTGGTCTCGGCCTGGGCCTTCCATTCTTCACGGCTTTGACCGTTCGGCAGCTGCTTGTCGATCCAGGGGATCAGGCTACCAGCCAGCGGCACCCCGAAATTGTCCACGGGAAATTCGCTACTGCGCAGGGTAGCTGCGACCGTACGGTCGATATCCAGAATGGTACTCGCTGGATCAGCCAGCTTGTCCGCCACGGAGGCGTTGATGGCACCCATCTGGGTAATCAGTTCGCGCATGTTCTGCGCACCGGCGCCACTGGCGGCCTGGTAGGTCATGGCACTCATCCACTCCACCAGTCCAGCCTCGAACAGTCCGCCAAGGCCCATAAGCATCAGACTGACGGTGCAGTTGCCGCCGACGAAGGTCCGCACGCCATCGCGCATGGCCTGATCGATGTTCCGGCGATTGACCGGATCCAGAATGATGACTGCATCGTCCTGCATGCGCAGGGTCGAAGCGGCATCGATCCAGTAGCCGCTCCAGCCTTCTGCGCGCAGTTTGGGGTAGACGGCCTGAGTGTAATCACCACCCTGACAGGTGATGATGACATCAAGTGGCTTCAGCGCTTCGATATCGAAGGCATCCATGAGTGCCGGAACGTCCTTGCCGACGTCAGGGCCCTTGCCACCCACGTTCGAGGTAGTGAAGAACACCGGCTCGATCCCGTCGAAGTCGTTTTCCTCGCGCATACGCTGCATCAGCACAGAACCGACCATGCCACGCCAGCCTACCAATCCTACTTTTTTCATAACTGCGACCCCCGGGGGGTTGATTCATGAGGCAATTAGCCAGCTCGGCAGTCGGCCGAACTGGCAGGGCCGAACAGATTACAGGTTTTTCAGTGCCTGGGCCACGGCGTTACCCATTTCGGCGGTACCCACTCGCGTGCAGCCATCCGAAAGAATATCGCCAGTGCGCAGTCCCTGATCCAGTACCTGGCTGACTGCCTTTTCGATTGCATCAGCCGCTTGGCCTGAAGCGAACGAATAACGCAGCATCATGGATACTGACAGGATGGTAGCCAGCGGGTTGGCGATACCCTGGCCTGCGATATCCGGTGCACTGCCGTGACAGGGCTCGTACATGCCCTTGCCATCGATATCCAGCGATGCGGACGGCAACATGCCGATCGACCCGGTCAGCATGGAGGCCTGGTCGGAAAGGATGTCGCCGAACATGTTGTCGGTGACCATCACATCGAACTGTTTGGGCGCACGGACCAGCTGCATCGCAGCATTATCGACATACATGTGCGACAGCTCTACCTCCGGGTAATCACGCGCCACCTCCTCGACCACCTCGCGCCACAGCTGACTGGATGCCAGCACATTGGCCTTGTCCACAGAACAAAGCTTGCGGCCTCGCACCATGGCCATATCGAAGCCAACCTTGGCAATGCGGCGAATTTCGCTTTCGCTGTAAGGCAGCGTGTCATAGGCCTGACGCTCACCGTTTTCCAGCACGCGACGTTCGCGCGGCTTGCCGAAATAGATCCCTCCAGTAAGCTCGCGAACGATGAGAATATCGAGCCCGGAAACCACTTCTGGCTTGAGCGTGGAAGCCTCGGCCAGTTGCGGATATAGAATTGCCGGACGAAGGTTGCCAAACAGCCCCAGCTCGGAACGGATTTTCAGCAGCCCGCGTTCAGGACGCAGCGCCGGATCGATAGTGTCCCACTTCGGGCCGCCCACAGCGCCCAGCAGAATGGCATCTGCCTCGCGCGCCCGCGCGAGCGTCTCATCAGCCAGCGGTACGCCGTAACGATCATAGGCCGCCCCCCCCAGGTCGTCGAATTCGAGCTCGACTCCAAGATCGAACTTCTCGCTGGCCACCTTCAGCACCTTGACCGCCTCGGCCATGATCTCCGGACCGATGCCGTCGCCCGGCAGAATCAGAATCTTCTTGCTCATAAAAACTCCTCGTCGGCGCCAGGCGCCTTTGTCAGCGGATAGCGCCAAACAGCCAGGGCTGGCTGGCTTTGTGTTTGGCCTCGAAGGAAGCGATGGCATCGGCGTCCTGCAGGGTCAGACCTATGTCGTCGAGTCCGTTGAGCAGGCAGTGCTTGCGAAACTCGTCAATCTCGAAGCTGTACTGGACGCCATCCGGACGGGTCACTGTCTGGGCGGCGAGATCGATGGTCAGCTGATAGCCTTCGTTCTGTTCCGCCTGAGCAAAGAGTTCGTCGATATCTTTTTCATCAAGAACAATAGGTAACAAGCCATTCTTGAAGCTATTGTTGAAGAAGATATCGGCGAAGCTCGGTGCCAGGATAGCGCGAAAACCGTACTCCTCGAGTGCCCAGGGGGCGTGCTCGCGGCTTGAACCACATCCGAAGTTCTTGCGCGCCAGGAGAACGCTTGCGCCCTGGTAGCGAGGCTGGTTGAGCACGAAATCCGGATTCAGCGGGCGCTTGGAACTGTCCTGTCCAGGGTAGCCCTCGTCCAGATAGCGCCATTCGTCGAACAGGTTGGGGCCGAACCCTGTGCGCTTGATCGATTTTAGAAACTGCTTCGGGATGATCTGATCGGTATCCACATTGGCTCGATCGAGCGGCGCAACGAGGCCGCTATGCTGAGTGAAGGGTTTCATGCGGTTGCCTCCTGAAGCATTTCTCTGACATCGACGAAGTGACCGGCGATAGCGGCGGCTGCGGCCATTGCCGGGCTGACGAGATGGGTCCTGCCGCCGTTACCCTGACGGCCCTCGAAATTGCGGTTGGAGGTGGACGCACAATGCTCGCCCGCCTGCAGGCGGTCGGGATTCATCGCCAGGCACATCGAGCAGCCCGGGTCTCGCCATTCGAAGCCCGCAGCCAGAAAGATCTTGTCCAGCCCTTCCCGTTCCGCTTGCTCCTTTACCAGTCCGGAGCCTGGGACGACCATCGCCTGCTTGATGGTGGGCGACACGCGACGCCCCTTGGCCACCGAAGCCGCTGCGCGCAGATCCTCGATTCGAGAATTGGTGCAAGAGCCGATGAACACCCTGTCGAGCTTGATCGCGGTGATCGGCTGATTAGCTTCAAGCCCCATGTACTGCAACGCACGCTGGTAGCCGTTACGCTTTACGGCATCGGTTTCCTGCGCCGGGTCCGGCACCGTTGCATCGACAGCGACCACCATCTCGGGGGATGTGCCCCACGACACTTGCGGCTTGATTTCTTCCGCGGCCAGCTCCACCACGGTATCGAAGTGCGCCCCATCATCCGAGACGAGATCCTTCCAGGCTTCGACGGCACGCTCCCAGTCGCCACCGCGGGGTGCGTAGGGGCGACCCTTCACATAGGCGATGGTTTTGTCATCGCAGGCCACCAGCCCAACCCGTGCACCGGCCTCGATAGCCATATTGCAGATGGTCATGCGCCCTTCCATCGAAAGATCGCGAATGGCCGAACCGGCAAATTCGATCGCATGGCCATTACCGCCAGCGGTACCGATCCTGCCAATGACCGCCAGCACGATATCCTTGGCAGTCACGCCAAAGCCCAACTGGCCATCCACGCGGACCAGCATGTTCTTCATTTTCTTGGCTACCAGACACTGGGTCGCAAGAACGTGCTCCACTTCGGATGTGCCGATGCCGTGGGCCAAGGCTGCAAAGGCACCATGGGTCGCGGTATGCGAATCGCCGCAGACGATGGTCATGCCCGGCAGCGTAGCGCCCTGTTCGGGCCCGACCACGTGAACGATGCCCTGCCGGCGGTCAGTCATCTGAAACTCGAGAATGCCGAAGTCGCGGCAATTGTCATCCAGCGTGGTGACCTGGAGCTTGGAAACCTGATCCTCGATACCTGCAACACCCGCGGCGCGGTTGGTAGTGGGCACGTTGTGATCCGGTGTCGCCAGATTCGCGTCGATCCGCCAGGGCTTCCGTCCTGCGAGGCGCAAGCCTTCGAACGCCTGCGGCGAGGTCACCTCATGCAACAGGTGTCGGTCGATGTACAGAAGTGCCGAACCATCATCGCGTTGTTTGACGAGATGGCTGTCCCAGAGCTTGTCATACAGTGTCTTGGCGGACATATGTCTCTCCGATCAGGTGCGAGGCGGCGGTCGATGGCCGGCGCCTTCATATTGGATGTTGCGACACGTGGATGGTAAAAGCTGGTAGCAGATAAAACAAATTCATTATATTTATGTAATGGATTCCCGGGAGGAATGGATGGATACCGCCAATCTTGCTGCCTTTCTCGCTGTTGCCAGCTCCGGCTCCTTTTCGCGCGCCGCAGAGGAGATGCATCTGACTCAGCCTGCCGTCAGCAAGCGTATTGCCATGCTGGAATCGCAGCTCGACGTGCGACTCTTCGATCGCATCGGTCGCCACATCAGCCTGACCGAAGCCGGAAGAGCTCTGAAACCGCGCGCCGAAGACATTCTCAATGCGCTGACAGACACCCGCCGAGTCCTCAGCAATCTGTCGTCCCGGGTAGAAGGCCAGCTTACCCTGGCAACCAGTCACCATATAGGTCTTCATCGGCTTCCACCGGTGCTACGTAAATACACTCGACTTTATCCAAACGTAGCGCTGGACATTCGCTTCCTCGACTCGGAGGTAGCCCACGAAAAAGTGCTGCAGGGCGACGTGGAGATGGCGGTCATTACCCTCGCACCCGATGTCGAACCACCCATCATGGCAATGCACGTGTGGGAGGACCCGCTAGAAATCGTCGTCGCGCCCGATCACCCCCTCGCTGTTGGCGGGCCGGTGAGCCTCGCCGAGCTGGCCGGCTATCAGGCGGTCTTCCCGGGTTCGAACACCTTTACCCACGGCATCGTATGGCGTCTTTTCGAGTCGCATGGCTTGCGCCCAATGGTCAGCATGAGTACCAATTACATGGAAACAATCAAGATGATGGTATCCATTGGTCTCGCCTGGAGCATTTTGCCGCGAACTATGCTGGACGAATCGGTCAAAGTCCTGAGGGTCTTCGATGTGACCCTCACAAGACAGCTGGGGTGCATCTGGCATAGCGGCAGAACTCTGTCCAATGCGGCGCAGGCATTGATGGATCTGCTGGAGGACGACGCGTAGCCCTGAAGCGCTCGCCCTCCATGCCGTCACCGTAGTCCAGCACACACGGGACGATAGGAATCGGTGGAACATCATGGGGCTAATACCCGGCGCAGCGAAGGGCGCCAGACTTCAGGACGAGGCATTCATTTCTCTCTTTCAGCGCATGCCCACGCCTGCCATGCTGGTCGAAACAGCTACCGACAGGGTGGCAGGCATCAACCGGGCTTTCCAGAGCGCCTTCGGATGGCGCGCCGACGCCGTAGCTGACCATTCCGAAGTGGAATTTCCGTTCTGGATGAATGGGCAGCACCGCAGGCGATTGCTCGAACGGGCGACCGTAGAAGAGGAAGCGTCCATCGAGACCACTTTCAAGTGTCGGGACGGCTCCCCCCGTCGCGGTCGAGCCAATGTGAGTCTGCTCGAACTCGCCGGCGAGCGCTACCGACTTTATCTGTTCGAAGACGTGGTAATACGCACTGCAGAGGTGTCGCAACTACCGGTGCGCCGAGGTGTTCGGGTACCCTCGCCCCTGACCGCCGGTACAACCCTGCAGCAAAGCCGAGATAGCCTGAGCCTGGCATTGGAGGCAGCCCAGATGGGCATCTGGGACTGGGAAATCGGCACTCGCCTGGTAAACAGTTCCGCCCGCGCTGCTTATCTGCACGGCCTGCCCTCGGAGCCCTGGAAGGGCCCTCTTTCCGCGTTCATCGAACGGGTCCCTGCCAAGGACCGCCGCCCGATGCGTCACGCTTTCGTCGCCATCTGCCGCGGGAACGAGAAACGTTATCGCCTGACCTACCGAGTAACCCTGGCGGATGGCGAGATCCGCTGGCTCGAGGCAACCGCGACATTGAATCGGGACCTGGCTGGCAAACCATTGCGCATGATCGGCACCTTGGTCGACATCACCGACCGCCGCCGTAACGAGCAGGCCCTGATCGAAAGCGAAAGCAAATTCGCGAATCTGTTTCACGGATCACCCGATCCCAGCATGCTGATCAATGTCGAAAAGCGCATGGTCATAGAGGTCAATCAGAGTTTCGTACAGTCGTTTGGCTACGCAGCGGAACAGTTGATCGGCAATTCGGTGGTAAAGAGCGTGTTCTGGAAGCCCGGTGCACAGCAGAAAGCCCTGCTCCGCGCCCTGGACGCAACGGACTCCCTGCGTGGAGTGCAGGTGGTATTGCGGGGTGCCAACGGACGCTCGCACATCTGCGAGATGTCCAGTTCGGCGTTTCTACTCAATCGACACCGCTGTGTGCTGCTGTCATTTCGTGACATAAGCGCTCGCAAGCTAGCCGAGTCCGCCCTTAAAGCCTCGGAAAACAAGTTTGCCCTCGCCTTCAAGGCGAGCCCGGACTCAATCAGCCTTACGGAGCGCAGTAGTGGGGTTCACCTGGAGGTCAATGAAGGCTTCTCCAGACTGATCGGTTATCGTGCGGACGAAGTGCTTGGGCGCAGCGCCGCCGAGCTCGGTATCTGGGCGGACGAGGTCGAGCTTCAGGCGATGATTCAGGACCTGGACGTCAATGGCCGAATCCATCAGCGGGAAATGCGGATGCGCAGCAAGCACAACGGCATTCGCATCGTATCGGTGTCTATCGAGCGACTGGACATAAACGACATCGAATGCCTGCTGATCACCGCGCGAGACATCACCGAACAAAAGCTGATCGAAGCCCGGGTGAAGCATCTTGCCTACCACGATGCCCTGACGGACCTGCCCAATCGTCTGCTGCTCAACGACAGACTGCGCCAGAACATCGCGCTCTACGAGCGTCATCAGCTCAAGGGAGCGCTGCTGTTCTTCGATCTTGACCATTTCAAGCACATCAATGATTCGCTGGGTCACTCGAGTGGAGACGCCGTTCTGCAGGAGGTCACCCGCAGACTGCTGACCGTGGTACGTCAGGAAGATACCGTAGCCCGACTGGGCGGGGACGAATTCGTCGTACTGCTCAGTGGGCTGGAGGATGATGGCGGCCAGCAGTACCTTGGCAGCATCCAGGCAACTGCGGAAAAGCTGCTCAAGGCGTTATCCCGCCCCATGGTGATCGAAGGGCACCGCCTGCAGTTGAGCACCAGCATCGGCATCGCGCTGATTCCCGACCATGGTGACAACCCGGAGGACCTGCTCAAGCGCGCCGACATTGCCCTTTATCGCGTAAAGGAAAGCGGACGCAACGGAGTGGCCTTCTTCGAGCAGGCGATGCAGCAGGTCGCCAGCGAGCGTCTGTCGATTGAGTCGGAATTGCGCAGAGCCCTGAGCGAGTCAGAACTGACGCTGCATTTTCAGCCGCAATACCATGCCCAGACGCAATCCATCCTCGGCGCCGAAGCCCTGCTCCGCTGGGCTCATCCCGAGCGGGGGTTGCTGGGACCGGAAGGTTTCATGGAAGTTCTCGAGGAAAGCGGGATGATCGTCGAGGCCGGCGCCTGGGTACTCCGCGAGGCCTGCGCCTTCCTTGCTGACCTCGCCCGCCGCAGGCTGGTCGACCCCGGGTCCTTCACCCTTAGCGTGAACATCAGCCCCCGACAGTTCCGTCAGACGGATTTCGTCCAGAGCGTTCGCAACATTATTCTCCCGCTCGGGCTTCCTGCGCACTGTCTCAAGCTGGAAATCACCGAAGGCATGGTCATTCAGGACACGGCAGACACAATTGCCAAGATGAACGAATTGCGTGACCTGGGAGTACGCTTCGCGCTCGATGACTTTGGCACCGGATACTCCTCCCTCAGCTATCTGAAAAAGCTGCCGCTCGATGCGCTGAAGATAGATCAGTCCTTCATTCGAGACTGCAATATCGATAGCAATGACGCCGAGATAGTGCGCGCGATTGTGGCGATAGCAAGAAGCCTCAATCTCGAAATAGTCGCCGAGGGGGTAGAAAATGCCGAACAGCTCGCTTTCCTGCAGGAACTGTCCTGCCACTGTTACCAGGGTTATCATTTCAGCCCTGGTTTGCCGGGGGAGGATTTCGCAAGAATGCTAGCGGCGACTCTGACGCCCCACTGAAACCATAAATAGCGTGACTTGCATCACATAATACGATCGCCAGCTGAGCATTCCGCTTCGCTTTGTTGTCTGATCCAGTCAGATGCGGGCACTGATGCCCGCTCGCAGGCAAGATTGAAAAAGGAGTCTTTCCCATGAACAAATCCATGCTGTCAGGGATCGTAATCGGCGCGGTGGTAGCGACCGCCGGTGGAGCCATCGCTGGCTACACTGCGATGACCCCAAAGGCCCCTACCCACGCCGCAGTGACCAACGTCACCGAAATTACCGAAGAATTGCGCACTCCCCGCCAGGTCTGTCAGGACGTCGCCGTCACGCGTCAGCGTCCGGTTCAGGACCAGCACCGCGTACTCGGCACGGTGGCCGGGGCGGTGGTTGGTGGCGTGCTGGGCAATCAGGTGGGTGGCGGCAGCGGCAAGAAAATCGCTACCGTGGCGGGCGCCGCAGCAGGCGGCTATGCCGGCAACAAGACCCAGGAGCAGATGCAGGCCAATGATACCTATACGGTCATGGAGCGCCGCTGCGATACTACCTACGACACCAGCACCCGCGTGGTTGGCTACCAGGTCGACTATCTCATTGGCGACAAGCCAGGCAGCGTTCGCATGGACAGTCGCCCCGGCGATCTGATTCCACTGCAGGACGGTCAACTGGTCGTGGCCGCGAAGCAGTAACCAGTCCGACCTCGGTACTTCGGAACCCCCGGCGGCCCTGCCCCGGGGGTTTTCATTGTGCAGCCTCTCTGCACATCTCCAGCCAGCGCTCGATGCCCGCACTTCGAAACTTGTTGCGGTGCAGCACGAAGTAGAAATTACGGCGAAAGTCGCGCTGCGGTACCGGCAGCGGGACCAGGCTGCCTCGTTTGAAAGCATCGGTCAGGGTAATCGCCGACAGGCAGCCGATGCCGAGCCCCGCCTCCACCGCTCGCTTGATCGCCTCGGTATGCTGCAGTTCGAGCGCTATGTCCAATTGTGGGAGCAGGCCATGCATGGCCCATTCAAAATGCTGACGCGTCCCGGAACCTTGCTCCCGAACGATCCACTGGGCCGATAGCAGCTCTTCGTCGGTTAGCCAGGGGCGGCCGGCAAAGGGGTGGTCCGGCGCGCAGAACACCATCAGTTCGTCCTGCCGCCAGGGAAGCAGCTGGAGATCCGGATGCCGGGTCTCCCCCTCTATCAGGCCGATATCGAGCTCATAATTGCTTACCTTGGCGACGATTTGCGAGGTATTGGCTACCTCGAGCTCGACGCGCGCGCCCTCATGCTCGACCATGTAACGCGCCATGATTTCGACGGCCAGATAGTTGCCGATACTCAGCGTGGCGCCCACCTTGAGATTGCCCACCTCCTCCTGTCGGGCGAGCAAAGATTCCAGGCTGCTGGCCTGTTCCAGCAGCGCCTGAACCCGGGGCCGCAGGGACTGACCCAGGTCGTTGAGCTGCAGCCGCTTACCGATGCGATCGAACAGCTGCACATCGTACTGCCGCTCGAGATCACGCAGTGCACTACTGGCAGCCGACTGAGACATGGCCAGGCTATCTGCAGCGCGGGTCAGATTCTGAAAATGAGCTGTCGCAAGGAATACCTCAAGTTGACGCAAGGAAAACTTCATAATCGGTTTTTCCAATAAGTAATACGCAAATAACTCGCTTAACCGATAGATTAGCAGTCGCTACACTGCCGGGCATCAACTGATTGGTGGAGGCGAGAAATGGCGGGATTCAATCTGGAAAATGTGCTCAGTGTGCACCACTGGACAGACAATCTTTTCAGTTTCAGAACGACCCGTGACCCGGGCTTCCGCTTCAAGAACGGTCACTTCATCATGATCGGCCTGGAGGTCGAAGGGCGGCCGCTCATGCGAGCCTACAGCATTGCCAGCCCGAACTACGAAGATACCCTGGAATTCTTCAGCATCAAGGTGCCCGACGGCCCGCTGACTTCACGCCTGCAGAACATTCAGGTAGGCGACCAGATCATGCTGAGCCGCAAACCCACCGGGACACTCGTGCTGGATCACCTGATTCCAGGGCGCAACCTGTACCTGCTGAGCACCGGGACCGGGCTGGCGCCTTTCATCAGCATCATTCAGGACCCTGAAACCTATGAACAGTATGATCGGGTCATTCTCACCCATGGCTGCCGGCACGTCCGTGAACTGGCATACGAGCAGTTGATCACCCAGGACCTGCCCAACCACGAATTTCTTGGCGAAATGGTGAGGGAGAAATTGATTTACTATCCGACCGTCACCCGGGAAGCGTTCCGCAATCAGGGCCGGCTTACAGATCTGATGACCAGCGGCAAACTCTTCGGTGACATAGGCCTGCCCCCGATGAATCCCGAGACTGATCGATTCATGCTCTGCGGCAGTCCCAGCATGCTCAAGGACTGTACTGAAATTCTGGATGCGCAGGGGTTCAACGAGGCACGGCATGGCGACCAGGGCCATTATGTCATCGAGCGAGCCTTCGTCGAGAAATAGTAGTGCAAGGGCGGCGTCCATCGGACGCCGCCCGGATTCACGCTGTCGCCTTGTTGCCTTTCGGTCCGGCAATGAACCATACGATCAGTCCGATCACTGGAACGATCAGAATGAACAGCACCCAGAGCACCTTGGCCCCGGTGCTCGAGCCGCTCTGCACTATGTTGATGATCGCGTAAATGCTGAGAGCCAGGACGATAAGACCTATCAGCCCGCCGCCTACGTTAAGATCCATAGGTAACCCCTTATTATCAAATGAATTGTCTTGCCCGCGCCAAACCGCGTATCTCGGGCGCTCTCATTTGAATTGACTGTCGGGGACGGGGAAGGTTCGTAGTTGGTCTAGAGGTCCGGAAGCTGGATCTTTCGCGCGATGGGGTCACCGGTAGGTTCGACCAGCAGCCCGGCGCTGCTGGCCGAGAGCCTTACCAGGAGCAGATCCTCCCCCGGTCTGGGGCTGAACCAGTGCCGAGAGCCTGCCGGCAGCTCGATAACGTCACCTGGCTCACAGCCAAGGGCCAGCACCTCATCCGCTAGTCGCAGGCATAGAATCCCACCGCCCTGCAGGAAATAGCGAAGCCCAGCCTCGGGATGGCAATGCTCCTGCTCTGCAGTCTCAACCGATGCGGTAGCGTAGACAGGAATGGCATCCCGCGCGTAAAGCTCGACATGAGGCCAGTCATGCTCCGGATACAGCGCACGAAGTCCAAGCAGAAGCGCCTGGGGAAGATGCTCGAGCGTGCCGACTGCGCCAGACAGCTCTTCTACTGGATGGTGATGCAGGCGCAGCGAGACACGAGCCAGTTCGGCCTGGACGTCATCGAAATGGGTCAGCAGCTTGGCGGGGTTGTCCAGATTATCTGCCCGGTATACGACCAGCGTGGCCATCGGCGCCTCCTTCAGCATCGGTGCGGCCAGTATCGCATTCCTCGGCACCCGCAGAAAGCTCACCATCGCGTCCTGATGTATCCCCTCGCAGACGGCAGATTAGCAAGCCCGCCGCCAGCAGGGTTGCCAGGCTGGCCAGCACAAAGGTCAGGGTCGGGCCCAGGGTATTCCAGCTGTAGCCCGCATAAAGCGCACCCAGCGCCCCACCAAGCCCGGACAAGGTGGCATAGAACGCCTGCCCCTGTCCTTGCGTCTGCGCCGTGAACTGCCGTTGTACAAAATGTACGGCCCCGACATGGAAACTCCCAAAGGTTGCGGCATGGAGCAGTTGGGCTAGAACCAGCACCATCATCTGATCGGCCAGCGTTCCCAGCAGCAGCCAGCGCAGCGAGGCGAGCAGAAAGCTACCTACCAGCAGCTGCTTCAGCGTCCACCGTGCAAGTACCCGAGTCATCACCATGAACAACATGATCTCGGCCAGCACGCCGAGCGCCCACATCAGGCCGATGGTACCCCGAGTGTAACCAAGCGCCTCGAGATGCAAGGACAGGAAGGTGTAATAAGGCCCGTGGGAGAGCTGCATGAGCGCCGCGCTAAGAAAGAACGCCAGCACACCCGGCTGGCGCAGCTGGCGAAGAAACCCATCGCCCTGCTCCCCCGCCTCCTGCTGTGTCACACGCTGAGGGGCAGGCACGAGCAGGCTGCAGCAGAATATGGCGATCATGATACCGAGCATCGCCGCCGGATACAGATCAAGGCTGCGGTACTCGAGAAACCAACCGAGCCCGACCACGGTGGCGATGAATCCGACCGAGCCCCAGAGGCGTATCTGACTGTAGCGCGCCGAACGTTCACCCAGATGCGCGAGAGTAATAGCCTCGAACTGCGGCAGCACCGCATGCCAGAAGAAACTGTGCAGAGCCATGATAATCGCTAGCCACAGGTAGTCCTGGCGCAGAAAGATTCCGGTAAAACAGACCGCGGTAGCAAGTGCTCCCAGACGCACGATCAGCAGGCGCTGTCCTGTCCGATCGCCGAGCCACCCCCACAGACTCGGCGCAAGACAGCGCATGATCATGGGAATGGCGATCAGTTCGCCAATCCGGGCAGCGGAAAATCCGAGATGATGGAAGTACAGCGCAAGAAATGGAGCGACGCCCCCGAGCAGCGCAAAGTATGCGAAGTAGAACCCGGACAGCCGCCAGTATGGCAAGGTCCGGGTCATGGGGCCCACCGTCCCGTCATCAGCTCGACGCGGCGCGGTCAGAGTTGCGGCAGAATCGGCGTGGAGACACGCACATCTGCGTTCTGCGCACGATGTCTGAGCAGATGATCCATGAGTACCATTGCCATCATCGCTTCGGCGATGGGCGTCGCACGAATTCCCACGCAGGGATCATGGCGGCCCTTGGTGATGACGTCTACCGGGCGGCCCTGGACATCGATCGAGCGGCCGGGCGTGGTGATGCTGGAGGTGGGTTTCAGCGCGATGTGCGCGACGATAGGCTGCCCAGATGAAATTCCACCCAGGACGCCGCCGGCATTGTTGCTGGTGAAGCCCGCCGGGGTCAGCTCGTCCCTATGCTCCGTGCCGCGCTGGGCGACACTGGCAAAGCCGGCACCGATCTCGACGCCCTTGACCGCATTGATGCTCATCAGAGCGTAGGCCAACTCCGCATCCAGACGATCGAAGATCGGCTCACCCAATCCGGGAGGCACCCCCTCTGCCACTACCGTGATACGCGCGCCCACCGAATCCTGGTCACGGCGTAACGCATCCATGTAGGCCTCCAGCTCCGGGACCTTGTCAGGGTCGGGACTGAAAAAGGCATTCTGCTCGACACCGTCCCAGCTACGAAAAGGGATTTCGATGGGGCCCAGCTGACTCATGTAGCCTCGGACCTGAATTCCCTGCGTTGCCAGATACCGCTTGGCAATGGCACCTGCGGCGACGCGCATTGCGGTTTCCCGGGCCGAGGAGCGCCCTCCGCCCCGGTAATCGCGAACACCATACTTGTGGTGATAGGTGTAATCAGCATGGGCCGGTCGAAACAGGTCCTTGATCGCAGAGTAGTCCTTGGACTTCTGGTCAGTGTTGCGGATCAATAGACCGATCGGGCAACCGGTAGTGACGCCTTCGAATACCCCAGAAAGGATTTCAACCTCGTCTGGCTCCTGGCGCTGCGTTGTATGGCGGCTGGTACCGGGCTTGCGACGGTCAAGATCGCGCTGCAGGTCAACAGCCGACAGGGGTAACCCTGGCGGACATCCGTCGACGATGGCAACCAGAGCTGGACCGTGGCTTTCCCCCGCGGTGGTGACGGTAAAAAGCGTACCTAGAGTATTTCCGGACATGCGCAGCGCCTGAGTCTGTTAGCGAGGCACGCAGTATACCGTCGTGCCTACGGCGGTGACAGCCTGCAGTGGTGGCGCTAAGCTTGCGCTTTGTCCCGTGAGGCAGCGCGATGCAAGCTGTTTTCGACCTGTTCCTGCCCTTTGGTCTGAGCGCCGAATGGCTTGCTGCGCTGGTAAGCGCATCCTTTGTCACCTCGGCCATCACCGCGTCGCTTGGCATCGGTGGCGGGGTTTTGCTGCTGGCTATCATGGCACTGGTGCTGCCTCCAGCCGCGATCATTCCAGTGCACGGCCTGGTCCAGCTGGGTTCCAATGCCAATCGTGCACTCTTGACGCTTCACCACATCAATCTGCGGGTCATCGCCTGGTTTGCCCCCGGCGTAGTACTGGGCGCCTGGCTAGGGAGTCAGTTTCTGGTCGTGCTGCCGATTGCACTTGTACAGATCAGCATCGCTGGATTCATTCTGCTGCTCTGTTGGGGGCCGCCGATACCGAAGTTCGCTACCGGCCCGGTCGGGACGCTGCTCGCCGCCGGCGTGACCAGCTTCTTGAGCCTGTTCGTCGGCGCAACGGGTCCACTCGTAGCAGCATTCATCAAGCAGCAACAACAGGGTGAACGCTTTTCCACCGTCGCCACCTTCGCTGCCGCAATGAGTCTGCAACACCTTCCCAAGGCACTGGTGTATGGCGCAGCCGGATTCGTTTTCATGGACTGGCTGGGATTGATCGCGCTGATGATACTCGCAGGTGCCGCCGGAACCTGGGTTGGCCTGCATGCCCTGCGCAATCTTAGCGACCGGAGGTTTGGCAGCATCTTCAAGCTCCTGCTTACGCTTCTCGCATTACGCCTTGCCTGGACAGCGATCGCCAATGGGTAAGCACTTCAAGTTCGACTCGGTGCGGCCGATAAGGCTTTATTGACAGGCAGGACAGCAGATGAGCAGTACAGACACCGTGGTATCCGAAGCAGCGCAGCGTCCGCGAAAGAATCCCTTCGCGCGGCTACACGTGGCCGATATCCACTGGGTCCTCCTCAAGCCGGTGTTCAAGGCACGGCTTCTGACTCAGCCCGAGCGGCTCGCCCGGGTAACCAGCAGCCATGAGCGCGTCGCCATGCTTGAGCTGTTCAGAGTCGAAGTGCGGCTCGACGGAGACCCCGCGCCCGAACAGGGAAACGTGCTGGAGGTGATGGTGGATCATCGTCACCAACGCGTTCGCTTCGGACCGGCCGATACGGTAAGCATGACGCCATCCGGTAGAGGCCTGGGAGGCTACCTGCTCTCTCAGCTGATCGAATGGTTGCAGCGCAACTGCCCCGGTTATCTGGTCACCCCGATCCATCTGGCTGATCACGATCTCCCCGACCAGGCTCGGCAGGCGCGAGACCGCTTGCTGCAGCGAGCGGGTTTCGAACTGCATTACCCGGACCCAGCCAACGGCATAGGACGCGCTCAGGTCAATGACGTCTCCGGACTGATCGCTGGCTGGAACACGGAACGGGTACAGTTCTGCCGAGTCGGCGATCTGCTTGCAGAACTGCGGGAGCAAGAGGGGCAGATCGCTCGGCAACAGGCTCAACTGAATACGCTGCGAGCCAGTCTCGACAACTACCAGCGAACCGATGCCGGTAACCGCTTCGCCATAGGCTGCTTGCTCGTTTTTTCGCTCTTTCAGGCACTGCTTCTGCTGTGGGTGGTACTGCGCTGATCAGGCGTCGCCGAACACCGCCTGGTAGCGGCGGCACTGTTCCGCACTGAGTACGAATACACCGTGCCCGCCGTGGCGAAATTCGACCCACTCGAAATCGACTTCGGGCCATTCGGCAATGACGTGGACCATGCTGTTGCCCACTTCCACTACCAATACTCCATTGTCAGTCAGGTAGTCTGCGGCCTCCTGCAATATCCGCCGCACCAGATCCAGGCCATCCGCACCGCAGGCAAGCCCCATTTCCGGCTCGTGTTGGAACTCCTCGGGCAGATCGGCCATATCCTCGGCGTCGACGTAGGGAGGGTTGCTGACGATCAGGTCGAAACGCTCGCCAGGCATGCCGTCAAAGCCGTCAGACCAACGGGTTTCTACCCGATCGTGCAACTGGTGCAGCTCGATGTTCTGCTCGGCAACGGCAAGCGCATCCATCGACAAATCTGCCAGGACCACCTCGGACTCGGGGAAAACCTGTGCGCAGGCGATTCCAATGCAGCCGCTGCCGGTACAAAGATCAAGAACACGCTCGGGGTCACATTCGAGCCACGGCTCGAAACGCTTGGCGATCAATTCCGCGATCGGTGAGCGTGGCACCAGGACCCGTTCGTCGACCACGAAATCCAGGCCGGCGAAACGGGCATGCCCGGTTAGATAGGCGGCAGGGATCCGGCGGTCTATCCGCTGCTGAAGCAAGTCTATCACCCCTTCTCGTTCGCTTTCGGTAACGCGACAATCGAGATAATCGCCGGGGGTCTCCCAGGGCAGGAAAAGCGCATGCAAAACCAGCAGGCGTGATTCGTCCCAGGCGTTGTCGGTGCCGTGACCGAAATACAAACCCGCCTCGTGAAAGCGGCTGACACCCCAGCGGATGAGGTCCCTGATAGTGCTGAGGGTATCGAGTTCTGTCATCAGGTCGGCTCCGTCGGGTCAATGGGCTATTCTAGCGCATCGCCGCCCGCCGGTGCGCACTGGTAAACTGGCACCCGAATGCAGTGGGGATGACCAACATGAAGCACGACCACGATGAGACGGATGACCTAGAGTTGTTTCGTCAGGCCGCAAAGGGCGCGCGGCCGATCAAGGTAGACCAGGCGGACACTGGCCGGGTTCGCACCGACAGGGCCCGTTTACAGAAGCTGCGGCAGGACGCTGTCCGCTCTTCGGGTGAGCTCAAGGTGGACGGGTTGTCGGATCAGTTCGTCATCGACGTTCAGCCTGAGGAGGAGCTCGCCTGGGCTGCCAATGGTGTACAGGAGAGCCAGCTGCGCAAGCTCAAGAGTGGCCAGATTCCCTTCGATGGGAGCATCGATCTGCACGGCATGACCGTGGACAAGGCTCGCGAATTACTCTGGGACTTTCTTGCCGAGGCAACCCGCCTGGAGGTGCGCTGCGTTCGCGTGACCCATGGCAAGGCGCAGCGCAAGGACGGCCGCCGGCCGATCCTGAAGAGCCACGTCAACACCTGGTTACGGCAGCATCCTCAGGTTCTCGGTTTCACCTCCTGCTCCCCTAGGCATGGCGGTACAGGATCAGTTTATGTGCTGCTCAAGCGCACCATGCTCGAAGGTCGGGACGAATGATTCAGATGCAGGTGGCACCGCCGTCTACCGGCAGCGCTATGCCGGTGGTAAAGGCAGCCCCGTCCGAGCACAGATAGAGTACCGCCGCTGCAATCTCTTCGGCCTTGCCGATTCGGCCAACCGGATGCATCGCCGCAGCGAACTCCGCCTTGCGTGGGTCACTCTCCGCCGCGCGGCGGAACATGTCAGTGTCGATCACCGCAGGACAGACAGCATTGATGCGAATCCCGCGCTTCGCGTATTCGACTGCTGCCGAACGGGTCAACCCGAGAACCGCGTGCTTGCTCGCGCTGTAGATGCTCATTTTGGGCGCAGCGCCCAGTGCGGCTACCGAAGCGGTATTGACGATGGCACCCCCGCCCTGGGCCAGCATCAACGGGATCTGGTGTTTCATACACAGCCAGACACCCTTGACGTTGACGTCCATGATTCGGTCAAAGACCGCTTCGTCGCCATCCGCGAGCTTGTCCTGCTCGAACTCGATGCCGGCATTGTTGAATGCGCAATCGAGTCGACCGTAATCGGAGTGAATGTTCTGCATGAGTGCGGCAACCTGCTCGGCACGTGCCACGTCGCAGACGATGAAGCTCGAATGGCCACCAGCGGCACTGATCCGGGCAACCGTCTCTTCGCCACCGTGGCTGTCGATATCAGAGACCACGACCCGCGCGCCCTGCGCCGCAAAAGCTAATGCCGTGGCGCGACCGATACCTGCCGCGCCGCCTGTCACCAGAACCACCTTCCCTTCGAATGTACCGCTCATATGCCTCATCTCCTGACTTTTCTGTGCACCGATACAGGCACCAGGTCAAAGATGATAACAACGAAATGGTCAACATCCGACCGGATCAGGCTTGGTGTTCAGCCTTTATCCATCGCGCCCATAGTGCGTTCGCGCAGGTACTCGACAACGGACTGCTGATCACCGCTGAACACCACCCGCTCCTCCTTTGCATTGCGCTGATAGGCATACATCGGATCGTAATACTCGTTCAGCAGGCCCTCGATCCAGGCTCGGTGCAAATCGATCTCGCCGGTGCGTTGCTGGACGTCAAGCGCCTGCCGCATCAGATCGTCAAGCCGCTGATGGCGCTCGCCACCAAGCCGCTTGCGAATACGCAGCAGGCTGCCTAGCAGATATTCGGCAAATGCCGCGAACGCCTGCTCTGGCTGATCAGGATGGAGCCTTGCATGCTCGGCGTGCATGTCGCTGACATAGTCACGCAAAATTCGCGAGACGCGAGCCGTCAGATCCTCTTCCAGCCATACCAGCGGGGCACGCAGCATCGATTGGTAAAGCTCCAGGGGTATCGAGCAGCTCCCTACCATCCTCCCCTCGTCCTCCAGCACCAGATGCCGATAACCGGCGGCGCGGACCTTGAGCACCGCTATGGCCAATGCATTCTCGAAATCGATCTGGCTCGGCTGCGGCGTAGCGTGACGACCAAAACTCGAGCCACGGTGATGCGCATGGTGCTCGAGGTCGACGCTGCCCTCGAGCTGGCTTATCACGTCGGTCTTGCCGGTTCCGGTCAGCCCAGCGACCAGAGTCAGCGGACATTCGCGGACCGCAGCGTCCAGCGTATCTATCAGAAAACGGCGCAATGACTTGTATCCGCCGCGTACCCGGGGATAGTCGACTCCCGCTTCCGACAACCATTGCTGCACCAACTGCGAGCGCAGGCCACCACGAAAACAGTAGAGGTAGCCCTCGGGGTGCTGTCTGGCGAAATGGCTCCAGGCTTCGATTCTGGCAGCCTTCACCTCGCCTGATACCAGCCGATGGCCCAGATTGATCGCTGCCTGCTGCCCGTGCTGCTTGTAGCAGGTGCCGACCTTGTGCCGTTCCAGGTCGGTCATGAGGGGCAGGTTGATCACACCGGGGAAGGCGCCCTTGCCAAACTCGACCGGTGCCCTGACGTCCATCATCGGCACGCCGTTCAGGAATAGCTTGGCGTAATCATCGGTGTCGTCGCGCATCAGCGCACCTCGACACAGGGGCCGCCGTCGGGCGACAGGCAGTCCCCGATCGGGGTGAGCTGCAGGCCTGCCTGCGCGGCGACCGCCAGTAGCTCATGCTCGCTCTGCGGATCGACCGCCACCAGGAGTCCGCCACTGGTCTGGGGGTCGCAAAGTACCTGTCGCCAGGCTTCCGGCAATGGTCCAAGCTTGTGTCCGTAGCTGGCGAAGTTGCGCTGCGTGCCGCCGGGCACACAACCTTCCCCCAGATAATGCTCGACACTCGCAATTTTCGGCACGCTGGCGTAATCCACTCGAGCCTTGATCCCGGAGCCCTCGGCCATTTCCACCAGGTGGCCCAGGAGGCCGAATCCGGTAACGTCGGTCATAGCCTGCACCCCGGAAATCCGCGCAAAGCGGGCACCAACGTCGTTCAGCTGACACATCAGGTCCCGCGCGACACCGCGGTCGGCCTCACGCAGCTTTTTCTGCTTCTCGGCGGTGGTCAGAATGCCTATCCCCAGCGGCTTGGTCAGATACAGTCTGGCGCCTGGGCGTGCCCGATCGTTGCGCTTGAGCTGAGAGCGGGTCACCCGGCCCGTCACGGCGAGTCCAAAGATGGGCTCCGGCGCATCGATCGAGTGCCCCCCGGCTAGCGGCATTCCCGCTGCATTGCAGACTGAACGCGCGCCGGCGACGACCTGCCCAGCCAGTTCAGGCGGCAGCACGTTGACCGGCCAGCCCAGAATGGCGATCGCCATCAGCGGTGTACCGCCCATGGCATAAACATCACTGATGGCGTTGGTGGCGGCAATGCGGCCGAAATCGAATGCGTCGTCGACGATGGGCATGAAGAAGTCGGTGGTGCTGACGATGCCGGTTTCATCATCAATGCCGAAAACAGCGGCGTCGTCGCGGCTGGCATTGCCTACCCATAGACTGGGAAAGCTTGGCCCGGCATCGCCCACGGCGAGAATCTGGTCGAGAACCTGGGGGGAAATCTTGCAGCCACAGCCAGCACCGTGGCTGTACTCGGTCAAGCGCACTGGATCGGTCATGCCGCACTCCTGGGATTCGGGAGGCGCATTCTACCAGCTGCGACGGCCACTGGCCTATGCGCGACGCGGAGAGACCCCTTCAAAACGGTCGAGCGCATCGCTGGCCACCATGCGTCCCAACTCGATCAGTTCGGGAGCTCGATGAAATTCGAAGAAGCGGCAAAGCCGTCGCGGCACTTCGATGAGCACATCCGGCGGGTAACCTGCGATCTTGTATTGAGTGAGGGACGTCTGCATGGTTTCGAAGGACAGGTTGACCAGCTCCAGCATGCTGGCTGGCCCGGCATGAGAGTCCACCTCGACCGGAGCGGCCTGATCCTCACGTCGATGCTCGACGGTTTCCACTGGCGGCTCAACCTCCAATGCCTCCGGCGCATCAAGCCCGTCACGACGGCTCAGCCAGTTCCGGGGACTGAGGCCTCCCACCCACTGCTCCCACTGCAGGCGTACCGGTGCAGGTCGCTCGATTACCGGCATGCTGTATCCATTGTGGTGAGTACCATTGAGATTGACCGCAATGATCAGGTCGCAATGGGCTGAAACGACCGGGACGATCGGCAGCGGGTTGAGCAGCCCGCCGTCGACCAGGACCCTGCGGCCCTGCAGGACTGGGGCAAACAGACTGGGTATGGCCGCCGAGGCACGCATCGCCTGATGGAGACAGCCCTGCTGGAACCAGACTTCCTGCTGGTTGGTCAGGTCGCTGGCGACGGCGGTAAAGGGAATCGGCAGGTCTTCGATCCTTTGCTCACCGAGCATCTCATGAATACGCCCGAAGATACGCTCCCCGCGAATTGCACCGAGGTTGCCGAAACCGAGATCCAGCAATCGCAACAGATCCAGATAGGCTAGACCTGACACCCAGTCGCGGTAAAGATCCAGTTTGCCTGCAGCATGAATACCGCCTATCACCGCGCCCATGGAGCAACCGGCGATGCAGCCGATACGGTAGCCTCGGCGTTCGATCTCCTGGATCACGCCGATATGAGCGTAGCCCCGGGCACCTCCGCTCCCCAGAACCAGCGCAACGCTCTGCCCCATGCGCTCTTTCTCCTGTTACAAGAATGCCAATTGACGATATCAGACAGTCTCAGCATGATGCCGGGATTGAAACCTCCAATACAAGGCAACTCGTGATCAAGCGCCGTCCTCTGCTTCTGAAACTGGGCATCGCCCTGCTGCTTCTCGTGATATCGGTCTCCGTCCTGATCTACTGGGCCATCAATGGCGCCCAGGCCCAGCGCAACGGCCACCTTGACCTGGCCAGGCTATCGGCACCGGTCAACGTCTACTATGACACCTGGGGCGTGCCGCACATCGATGCGGCCAGTGAGCCGGATGCCTATCGAGCGCTTGGCTACCTGCATGCCCAGGATCGCCTGTTCCAGATGGATGTGCTCCGCCGGATCGGCGGGGGGCGCCTGTCCGAACTGTTCGGTCAGGAGTCCTTTGCGACCGATCGGTTCTTCCGCACGCTGGGCATTAGCCGCTATGCCCGCCAGTACGAAGAACGAATGCTGGAACGAAAGGACGAACCCCATGTCAGGCTCATGCTCGCTTATCAGGATGGGATCAATCAGTACATCGATAGAGGTCAGGTACCGCTCGAATATCGGCTACTACTGACCCGGCCGGATTACTTCAGCCTGGCCGACATCGCAAATGTCATGGGCTACATGGCATATTCCTTCGCCGAGGCCTTCAAGACCGACGCGCTGGTGGATCACGTTCGCGGCACCCTGGGTGATCGGCACATGCAGGATCTGGTGCCCGGCTGGCCTGAAACGCAGCCACCGCGCGCTTTACCGCAACCCACCGCATCCGCGTTGGAGCCACTGCTGCGGCAACTCGCCGAGGTTGAGCGGAAGCTCCCTGCAGGCCAGTTTCTCGGCAGCAATGCCTGGGCAGTTGCCGGGCGGCGCAGCGAGAGTGGCTCGCCGTTGCTGGCCAACGATCCGCACATGGGCTTTTCTGCCCCTGCCAGCTGGTTCGAAGCGCACATCCGCACCCCCGAACATGAGGTATATGGCCACTTCCTTGCAGGCCTGCCCTTCCCGTTGCTGGGTCAGACCCGTCGCCACGCATGGGGACTGACGATGCTGATGAACGACGAGGTCGACTTCTACCGGGAACGCGTCAATCCTGACAATCCTGACCAGGTATGGGCAGTGGACCGCTGGCGCCCGCTTCGCATTCATGAAGAAGTGATCAAGGTTCGCGGGCAGGAGGACAGACTGGTACGCATGCGCAGCTCGAGGCACGGTCCTATCATCAACGACCAGCCCGGTGGCCTGCAGCACAGCCTTGATACTCGGCCCGTCAGCCTGCTCTGGACCTTCCTGGACCCCGAAAGCGATTCCAGTGCCGCCTTCTACGGATTCTCCCGCGCCAACAGCATGGAAGAGTTTGAAGCAGCGGCCGCACAGCACTGGTCACCAGGGCTGAACCTGATCTATGCCGACGTGGATGACAATATTGCCATGTGGGCGATCGGCCGGCTGAAGCGCTGGCCGCGCAGCAACCAGAGTTTTGCACTACTCAACGGAGCGAGCGGGCGCGATGACTTCCTTGGTTATCAGCCGTTCGCGATGAATCCGCGCCGGGTCAATCCGACAGAGGGCCACCTGTACAGCGCCAACCAGCCGTTCGATGCAGGCAACCCGCGGCGCGTGATTCCTGGCTACTACGCCCCTACCGACCGTGCCAACCGCATTGCCGAGCTTCTGGCGGCCGACAGCCCGCTGGGACTTGCCGAGTTCAAGGCGATGCAGCTCGACACTGCAAAACCGCAGGCCGTGGCCATGGTGCGCGACGCATTACCGCTATTTCGCGATGAACTGTTCGACGAAGCCATGCGGGACACGGCGCGCAGTGCCCGTGACGCCCTTGCCGACTGGGATGGACGGTTTGATCAGACAAGTGTCGGAGCGACGCTCTACCAGCGCTGGCACGCAAATCTGATGGAAGCGCTTTTCGCCGACGAGTTCGGCACCCACTACCCATTCTTCCGCAACACGCACATGGCCGAAAAAACCCTCGCCAGCCTGTTCTGGAAACCGGCCTCGCCCTGGTGGGACAATCGGCAGCAACCCATTCTGGATGGACGTACTTCAGCCATCGAGCAGGCCTGGATGCGCACCCTTGAGGGGCTTGTCGATCAGTTCGGCAATGAAGTGAATGACTGGAGGTGGGCGCGGGTGGTGGAACTGCAGCATCGGCATCCGCTGGACGGGAGGATTCCCCTGGCGGGCCGCCTGAGTACCAGTCCGGTCGCTGTGGATGGTGGCCGTGAGGCACTGAACAACATGACCTTCAGCCTGGAAGGGGAGGTATACCAGGTGACCGCCGGACCTTCGACCCGACGCCTCATTGATCTTGGTGACCTTAATGGCGCATTGGGAATCCTGCCGATGGGTCAGTCGGGGCTGCCCTTCGATCCCCATTACAACGATCAGGCCGAGCTTTTCAACCAAGGCCGCTATCGGACGCAGCTGTTCGACTGGCTGGCCATCCAGGCGCTGCCGGACCGGCTTGAACTACGCCCGCTGCGTCGTCGCCGCTAAACGGCTGCTTCGCAGCCAAGCGGCATCTCAGAGCTTGACGATACGAATGCCGGAGGCGGGTTCCGGCTCGCCGATTTCCAACCGGTCGCCACGAATGCCCCTGTCCCGCAGACCCTGTACGAAGGCGGGAGCCTGGGCCCCGTGCACTTGTAATCGCAGTCGAGTGTCGGAACGCAGCGCCCTGTTGAGCAGGTCCAGCCAGCTCTGCGTAGCGTCGCTTTCCAGCGACTCCATATCGACTGCCGGAATGCTCAATTGCCCGTCGGTACGCAGAACCTTTACCAGCGTAGCCGGAGTCGGATAAAGCGGCCCCTCAACAGGCTCGGAAGGAGTGAACTGATCGATGTGCAGATAGACCTGTCGGTTGCCGCGGGTAATGGCGTAAAGACTGACGAAGCGCTGCGGCTCGCCGTCGAGACGCAAAGCAACGTAGGCCTGACCATCTTCCGGGCCGTACAAACGTGAAAATCCAAGTACCTGGTTAGCCCAGATACTACTGCTGCCACATTCACGCCCCTCGCAGAAATACAGCATCGCGTGCTCCCGAGCCAGCAGTTGGCGCTTGGCGTGCTGGAGAGCTTCCGAGCTGTCGTGTCCGGGGGGAATCAGCCAGGAAATTCTCAGAAGATCGCCGGTCGTGCGAACCTCACGCTCGGCTCGCAGCTGGTTGTTTATCCGCCGAATGCTACCGATCACCACCCCGTGTTCGACATTGCGCTCCACTCGCTTCTGCGCCACCTCCGACCGAGGAAATGGCTCAATGACCAGCTCGGCACCAGAAGGCTGGGCCTGCAATGAACCGACCAACAAACTGCAACCGAGTCCACACAGGGTACTGGCAAGCTTGTTTCGAAACGGCATTGATTCTCCTTAGTAGGGCGGCGTCTATCACCATGCTGACCACTGCATCATGCCAGGGTCAAGCCAGGGTACGATAAAAACTGTCAAGAATCGTTGCGACCATCGGCGCCTGGCTCTCGAGATGCAGGTGATGTCCACCGTCCACACGATGAACCCGGATATTGTCGAGCTTTTCGATACGGTCGAACAGCGCCGGATGGCGCTGCATCACACCCTGGTTGGCCAGCACCAGACAGGCTGGACTGGTAATCGCCTGCGCGAACGCGAAGGCGTGCCCGAGCGTCAGGCGCACCGCCGAAGGCAACATCAACTGGGGGTCGGTCCGCCAGGTCCAGCCACCATGATCCGGCATCAGACCTCGCTCCACCAAATGACGCGCCGCCTCGGTGGTCATGGGCGTGTTGCCCCCTTCCACGCGAGCAGCGATTGCCTGCTCAGGGGAGGCATAAACCGGCTTTCGTTTGTTCGCTACAGTAAGGCTTGCCTTGAGGAAACGCGCCATCTGCTGGGGGGAATCCTCGGCCTCCGCGGTAATCGGGAGCAAGCCATCGATCATCGCCGCCCCCAGGATCCGCTCCGGCAGTGAACCTGCGAGGATGGTGCTGATGATCGCTCCCATGGAATGTCCAAGCAGGGCAAAGCGCGACCAGCCCAGCTCCTCGGCCACCTGAAGAACAGTCGCCGCCTGCTGCCAGAGACTGTAACCACCCGTGGGCAGATGATCGGAAAAGCCGTGGCCCGGTAGGTCCAGCGCCACCAGCTGCACGCCGGAAAGCCTTGGCGCAATGATGTCGAACGTCGCGGCATTATCCAGCCAGCCGTGCAGACCGATGACCGGAACTCCACCGGCCTTGCCCCATACCTTCGCTGCGATCTCCATGGAGGGCAGCTTGAAACGCATTTCCTGACTCGCACCGTTCATAGCTTCGACTCGTTGTCCAAAGACTTGAATCTAAATGGCTGATCTGGAACGAGACAACCCGGACAGCAGCCGTGAATGGCGCTCCATAAGGATTTACCTCAGGCCTCGGCCGAATCGACCCAGACCACGGGTCTGCCGCTGATCGACCAGGATTCGAACCGATCTCGGTAGGCTGCCTCGACCACGGAACGGCGCACCCTCAGCATCGGCGTCATGAACCCGTTCTCGACTGCCCAAATGCCGGGAATAACGACGATGCAACCCAGGCGCTCGTGTTTTCCAAGACACTCGTTCACGCTGACCAGCAGACGTGAAAGCGCTTCCTCGGTTCGTGGCCGTTCGGTCGACGCGGCGCCGTGGCTGGCCAGTTGTACCAAAACTATAGGCTGCGGCAGCAGCGAACCTACCACGCACACCTGGTCGATGAGATTGTCCGAGGCGATCAGCCGCTCGATGGTAGCCGGCGAAATGGTCCGCCCAGTGG
>JAUVYN010000159.1 GCA_030603065.1 Pseudomonas sp. | reverse complement strand
ACTGATCCCGCCCTTTCTCATCCGCAACGAACTGGAAAGCGGGCGCCTGATCAACCCCTGCCCGCACAGCTTCGACAGCGCCAGCGCCTATCACCTGGTAATCCCGGAACGAAAAGCCGAATCCGCCGCCCTGCTCGCCTGCAAGGAATGGCTGATGCAGGAAGCGGCAGATTATCGGGAGAGGGAAGAAGCCAAGCGCTGACAGCTTGCGAATTCCCGCGAAGCCGCTGTCGTCGAGCAGGAGCTCGACAACCCAACATCCGAGCCTGCGGATATGCGCGCGCTCTAAGCAAACTGCGAGCTATGGGCGGCCAGGCCGGGCACTAAGCCCAAAGCCAGCACAGAAACAGCAAGCTACGAGCTCAGCGGTAATACACACAAATCCGCTGCCCATCCACCTCGTGCACCCTGAGCCCCATCTCGTACAGATCACCCAGCACTTCATCCCGAATCAGCTCCGCCGGAGACCCCTGACAGGCCAACCGCCCGCGCTTCAGCGCAATGATGTGGTCCGAATAACAGGACGCGAAATTGATATCGTGCAGGACCACCACCACCGTCTTGCCGCGCTCGTCCGCCGCCCGGCGCAGCAACTGCATCATGTCCACCGCGTGGCGCATGTCGATATTGTTGAGCGGCTCATCTAGCAGCACGTATTCGGTGTCCTGGCACATCACCATCGCCACGTAGGCGCGCTGACGCTGCCCGCCAGACAGCTCATCGATGTGCCTGTCCTGCAGATCGGTCAGCCCCAGATAGGCCAATGCATCATCGATGTGCCGTAAATCTTCCCCGGTCAGGCGACCGCCGGAATGGGGGAAGCGTCCGAAGGCCACCAGCTCCCGCACCGTCAGCCGCAGCGCGCTGCGGTTGTCCTGGCGCAGGATCGACAGTCGCTGGGCCAGCTCCTTGCCCGGCGTGCGGGTTACATCCATCCCGTCGACCACCACCGACCCGGCGGACATCGGCACCAGCCGGCTGATCATCGACAGCAGCGTCGACTTGCCTGCCCCATTGGGTCCGATGATCGACGTGAATCCGCCACGGGGAATGTCCAACGTCACACCGTCGACCACCAGGGCGTCACCGTAACGCTTACTGAGAGACCGTACCTCAATCATTGCCTGACTCCGCGCATCAGCAGCACTATGAACAACAGCCCGCCGGCCAGCTCGATCACCATCGCCAGCGGCAGCGTCGCCCCCAGCACATGCTCGATCAGGAGCTGCCCACCGACCAGACAGATCACCCCTGCCAGCACACTTGCCGGCAGCGTCCAGCGGTGCTGGTGCGACCCCATCAGCCAGTAGGCCAGGTTGGCCACCAGCAATCCGAAAAACAGCGTCGGACCGACCAGCGCGGTGGCCGTCGCCACCAGCACCGCTATCACCAACAGCAGGCGCAGCACCTCGCCCTGATAGGAGACGCCCAGATTGATCGCCGTATTCCGTCCCTGCGCCAGCACGTCCAGTCTGCGCCAGGCCCAGGCCACATAAGTGCTGGCGATGCCCACGAATACCGCCGCCATCCCCAGCAGATCCAGACGGATGCGATTAAAACTCGCCGCATTGCGGCCCCGATCGATCGCCAGGGCGCCCGGCTCGAGCACGCGCGTCAGCAGATCGGTCAGCTCCCGAAAAAACACGCCGGACAGCAGACCAACCAGGATCAACAGATGCAGGCTGCGCAGCGCCCCGTTGAACAACAACCGGAAGATCATCAAGGCCAGCAGAACCACCGCCAAGACCTCCAGCCCGAAACGCATCGTCGGCGGCAACGCTTGCCAGCGAGAGGCGCCCACCATCAGCAGTGCCAGAACCTGCACCAGTAGAAAAAGCACGTCGAAGCCCAGCAGGCCGGGGGTCAATATTCGGTTCTGGGTGATAGTCTGAAACAGAACCGTCGACAGGCCGATCGCCCAGGCCACCAGCAGCATCCCCGCCAGCCGCGGGCCCCGGTACTCAAGAATGAAGGCCCAGTCGGTCTGTACACGCAGCGTCATGAAGGCCTGCATGCAGAGCAGTGCCACCGCAGCCAGCAGGGTCAGACGCAGCGCTGGAGATCTCAGGCCCATTGCCGGCGCCCTCGAATCAGGATGACCAGAAACACTAGGCTACCGCCGATCGCCAGCAGATTTGATGAAGGGATCTCGAACGGGTGAATCAGGAGCCGGCCTAGCAGATCAGCCAGCAGTACCAGCGCTGCCCCGGTAAGCGCCACCAGCGGGATAGCCCGGCGCAAGTGGTCGCCGCAGATCAGCCGCACGAGGTTGGGTGCCACTAGCCCAACGAAGGGGATGACCCCGGCAACCACCACTACGCTTGCGGAGATGAGCGAGGTCAGCACCAGTCCGAGCAGCATCATCAGCCGATAGTCGACACCCACGTTGGTGGCAAAGTCTTCGCCCATGCCGATGACGGTAAAGCGATCCGCCGCCAGGACCGCTGCCAGCGTCAGCCCAGCGGCGACCCAGAGCAATTCGTACCGCCCGCGTAGCACAGCCGAGAAGTCTCCGCTGTTCCAGGCGCGCAGGGACTGGGAGAGATCCAGTTGCTGCGCCAGCAGCGTACTGGCGGCGGCGATTATTCCTGCCAGCACCAGACCCACCAGCGGAACGATCAGCGCCGAGCGCAGAGCGATGCGCCGTAGCATCGAGAGAAACAGCAGCGTGCCACCAAGCGAGCACATACCCACTACCAGAAAGCGCAGCGCCAGTGATGCGCCGGGCGCTATCCAGGCCAGCAATAGCATGCCAAGTGCAGCTGCCTCCATGGTTCCGACGGTGGAAGGCTCGACCAGACGGTTGCGCGCCATCATTTGCAGGATAAGCCCGGCGACAGCTAGGCCGGCCCCAGCCAAGATCAGGGCCAGGGTACGCGGCAGACGGCTGACGAACAGCAGCCGAGAAATACGATCATCCGGATCGGTAAAGACGTTCAAGAGGCTCATGCGGCTTGCGCCGACGTTCAGGCTCCAAAGCGCCAGCCCAACGACTGCAACCAGCAGAACGAAGAACCACAGGCCGGCACGTCCGGCCCCTGGCGAAGGGGTAGAGGAAGACATGCGTATCAGCGCGCGGCGGAGAAGACCTCGATCAACTGATCGACGCTCGACTGCATGACACCCAGACCGCTGTTGTCCAGCAGGTACCAGCTCACCGGATCCAGGTAGACGATCTGGCCCTTGCTGCCGGCCTTGGTGGCCCTAACCAGCTCGTTGTCCATCAGCTGGCGAGCAGCGATGCCATCACGGCCGATGGCGGCGTCCCGGTCCATGACGAACAACCAGTCCGGATCGGCCTCCAGCAGAAATTCGAAGGACACCGAATGCCCATGGCGACCGGTCTGCAGATTGTCGACTGCCTGTTTCATGCCGAACACGTCGTGAATCATGCCGAAGCGCGTGCCGGTACCGAAGGCCGCCATCCGGCCGCCTGTGGTCAGGATCAGCAGGCCGGTACCCTGCCCTGAAGCCAGCTCACGCAGCTGAGCGACCGACTCGTCCAGACCATTCAGCTTCTGTTCGGCCACGTCCTGCTTGCCGTAGATCTCCGCCAGCAGACGGGTGTTGCGTTTTAGGCTGCCAAGCAGATCCGTCGGATCCGGCGTCACGTCGATGGTCGGGCCGAACTTGCTCACTTCGGCATACTGGCCCTGCGCCCTGCGGCCCAGGACGATCAGATCCGGCTGCGCACCCTTCAGCACCTCCAGGTCCGGCTCGAACAGACTGCCGGCACGGATGTAATCCCCATCGCGATATTGACTCAGCAAGTCGGGCGCCGCATTGGTCGGTGTGCCCTGCACCGTGAGGCCCAGCTGCTGCAGCGTGTCCAGCGTGGACCAGTCGATGACCACCGCCTTCTGCGGGTGGGCTGGCACTTCGGTGGTACCGCTGCTGTGGGTGATGGAGAGGGTTTCGGCCAAGGCCATGGAGGCGGACAGGCAGGCAGCTAGAAGCAGGGTCAGGCTACCGGTGACGCGGCGAGACGATGGAACGGACATTAGGAATCC
>JAUVYN010000086.1 GCA_030603065.1 Pseudomonas sp. | reverse complement strand
TATGTCTTCGAGGTGCGCCCTTCGGCCTTCGAGACCACCGGCCAGCCCATCGTGGAAATGGGGCGCTTCAAGCACGAAGCGGTGTGCGTGGACCCGCGCACCAGCATTGTTTATCAGACCGAGGACCAGCGTAATCTGGCTGGTTACTATCGTTTTGTTCCGGACAACCGGAGCCAGAGGCCTGGCTCTCTGGAGCGCGGTGGCCGATTGCAGGCGGCGAAGGTCAAAGGCATCGACGGCGCGATGCTCCTGGCGCCGAAGCTTGGCGAGCAGTATGAATTGGAATGGGTGGACATCGCTGATCCGGATGCCGCACCCCAGGGCAGTGCCAGCGGCCCCTATCTGCAAGCCCGTGCCGCCGGTGCGTTGACCATGAGCCGTGGCGAAGGGATCTGGTACCACGCCGGCAAGGCCTACATTGTCGACACCAGCGCCGGACGCGACAGCCGTGGACGCGATGGTCAGGGCGAGGGCTGTGTGTGGATGCACGATCTGGCGACCGATCGCATCACCTGTATCTTCGCTTCAAATGATGCGGTCGTTGCGAACAATCCGGACAACATCACCGTCAGCCCCCGTGGCGGCGTGCTACTTTGCGAAGACGGCGGTGGTGTCCTCGATGAATACGGCTTTGGAGAGCGTCTGATCGGACTGACCGGCAGCGGCGATTCCTTCGTGTTCGCCAAGAATAACATTGTCTTCAGCGACATCGAGGCTTCAGCAGCAGGCAAGGTGGTGCCCGGCGGCGATTATCGCAACCAGGAGTTCGCTGGCGCCTGCTTCGACCCGAGCGGACACTTCCTGTTCGTCAACGTCCAGACCCCGGGCATCACCTTTGCCATCTGGGGCCCTTGGAGAAAGGGCAGTCTTTAAGCGCTCGCGGCGGTGGTAAGGACGCCCGCCTGAAGGCGGGCGCCCCTTGTCAGCTCGTATGTCAGCCGGTTTTTCGAATGACCGCGAGTGGTACCGGTCGAGCTTCACGCTGGGCGAGATATCGCGTGCAGCTTACCCGGAGGAAAGAGGCGAAGTTCACTACCTCACCACGAAGATCCATGACCTCGTCGTACAGCTTGGTGATCAGCTGGTTGGTGGTCATGCCATCGACCTGCGCTATTTCCTGCAAAATGTCCCAGAACTGGTTTTCCAGGCGCAGGGTCGTTACCACGCCGCGTATCCGCAGTGATCGAGAGCGTGATTCGTAGAGAATCGGGTCCGCTTTTACATACAGTTCGCACATCGCTGTTCCTCCGTGCACGCTTCTGATCAGTTGCGTGGGTCAAAGGGTAATTCTGGCGCCCAGCAGGCGAACGAACGCGGCAAGCCAGGCGGGATGCGATGGCCAGGCCGGCGCCGTCACCAGGTTTCCCTGTACATGGGCCTGATCAACGGGTATTTCCATGTAGATGCCGCCGGCCAGCCTCACGTCCGGCCCGCAAGCCGGATAGGCGCTGCACTCACGGCCCTGCAATATGCCGGCTGCTGCCAGCAACTGAGCGCCGTGGCATACCGCGGCAATTGGTTTGCCTGCGCTGTCGAATGCCTGCACGATTTCCAGCACACGCTGATTTAGTCGCAGGTATTCCGGCGCCCGTCCACCGGGTATCACCAGACCGAGGTAATCCTCGACGCGCACATCATCGAAATCCTTGTTCAACGCGAAGTTGTGGCCCGGCTTTTCACTATAGGTCTGATCGCCCTCGAAATCATGTATCGCGGTGCGCACGGTGTCGCCAGCCTTCTTCTCCGGGCACACCGCATGTACCACATAGCCGAGCATGGTCAGCGCCTGGAAAGGCACCATGGTTTCGTAATCTTCTGTGTAGTCGCCTGCGAGCAGCAGGATGTGTTTGTCGGTCATGGCTGGGGTCCTTCTTGTCGGGGTAGGGATGCCCAGCATGCGCTCAACGAAGGGTTAAGGGGTAACAGCGGGGTACTACACGCACGAATCGAGTGCTGAAAGCCCCCGCCTCAAGCCACCCTGCGCCCGGCAGGCCCGCTGGCGCGCGCAGGGTGGCTTGCGGGTCATCTCATTCCTGCTTCAGAACGGCTTGAGCAGGTTTGTTCTGGATAGTGAAGTCGGTGTCCTGTTCGCCTCCCGCTTCAGGGTCTGTATACCAGCACCAGATAGCAAGTCCTTCGATGCCGGTCTGGCGCAGTGCCCCGAGCCAGGCCTGCAGAATGTCCCTTTGAATATCCATGTCCACCGGTAGGTCTCGCTGCTCGGGGCTTTCCCAGGGCGCGGTCAGGCTGCCTTCGGCCGAGCGCGCACCCAGTTCGGCAACCCAGACGGGGCGGCTATGCCGCTCACCCAGGGCGACCAGGCATTCCGCTGCGGCCTGCATCTGTGCACCACGCTCCTCCGGATGCTCGGAGAGCGAGGGATAGAGGCTCGAAGCGACGGCATCGAAGAGTGACCAGTAACGAAATCGCTCGGCGCGTTCAAGGCTGTTGGCCACGTACAACACCTTGCCATCGTACACGCGACGTACCGCTGCCACGAGGTTCGGCCAATAGGCGGAGCTTTCCAGACCACGCAACTCGGTGCCGATTATCAGGGCGGGTAGCTCTTCCTGCGCAGCGAGCCTGGCGTACTCCATCACGGCTTCCTCGTAGGCTTGGAACCAGGCCTTGCGGTCTTCTGGCTCTGCATCGCCGGCCCAATGGTCGGGTATCCACAAATGAACCTTGAGGACCGCCTGCAGCCCGGCCTGCTTCATTTGCCGTAGCCCCTGGCGTATATGCTCCGGCGAGCTGTCGCTGCCGATCACTGGGTTGCTGGAACTCGGCTCCGCTTGCCAGGTGAAGGCGACCAGCATGGCCTTGGTGGCGCCGCTTGCCGCGAGCCGATTCATCGAGTCCTGCGCCGCATCACTGCCCCACTGTGCATTGCTTGATTCCTTCACGTTGACGCCCATCCAGAACGGCTCCTCGGCGGACGCTGCCGCCGGATAGAGCCACATCACCAGGGCGGCTAGCGCCATCCTCACTGTTGCCTTTGCCATACTCTCCAGACCTCCTGTTCATAAACCAGCTGATAACCGGGATGACCTTCACGCCAGATCTGGGGGAAGTGCCGGTTGATAGCGTCCTGGCTTCCTTGCGGGGTGCCAGGCGCGGCGACCACTATCTGCGCGGGTAAACGTTCCGGGCTTGCCAGTGCGATCCGGAATTCGTCGCTGAAGGGAAGTACCAGATCCTGCGCATCGCGGCGTGCGGCGATTACCGCGAAGCCGGCCTGATCATCGATCATGGTCGGCATTCGAGACTGGGCAAGCCAGGTACCTAGTTCCAGTTCTTCATGTGGGTCCAGATCCACCGAGTATTGCAGGGCGGTGGTCCAGTGAGTGAGGGTTGCGATCGGTATACGAAAAATCACCAACCACGCCAACAGCAGGCCGGCTGTCAGGGCGACGGTAACTGGCAGGCGGTTCCCCGGTCGGGTCGCTCTCAACCCTAGCGCCGTCGGGGCCAAGAGCAGTGAAAGAAAGAGCACCGGGTGGGAGGCGAACCAGAGCCAGGTAGCCAGAGTGCCGGCCCCAATCACGCAGGCGGTCGCCACAGCGACCGCAGCCCATGAGCCAGGTACTCGGCCCCAGGGAGCCAGGAGGATGGACGGAAAGGCGGGCAGACCGATCGCAACGAGCCAGACAAGCGCAGGCCACCAGGTCCCACCGACTTCAGTCAACCAGGGCAGAACGTGCGCCTCTCCGAGGCCGCCACGAAAGCGCGAGTCGGGGTCCAGCAGAAAGCGCAGGCCCTCACCGTAATACACCCAGTTCAGATAGCTCCAGCTCAGCAGCGCCAGCAGGAAAGGTACGTAACAGACCAGATAAAATGCCAAGGGGGCACGGCGGAGGAGATCGGAAGGGGCCACCAATGCCATCCACGGCAGCAGCGCCAGCGCTATGAAGAGAGCACGCTCGTCGATAAAAAACAACAAACATAGCCACCCGGCGAAGCGCAGATAACCCTTGAGTTGCGACTCGCCCTGAAAGTGCCGCAATGTGCGACAGAGACAGTAAAAGGCAAGCAGGCCGAGGCCTGCGCTGAAGCCCGCCGTGGCCGTCCAGAGAGTGAACGGATGAAGCACCAGTAACATGGTCCAGATCAGTGCCCACAGCTGCCCCTGGCTTCGTGCCAGGTCGCGCCACAACAGCCCGGCAAGCACCGACACAGCCGCTATGTCGAGCAGATAGGGCACCACCGCACCCTCAAGCCCCGGCAGCAAGCTGATCAGGTAATTTAGATAGAGCGCAACCTGTGGTGATAGAAAGCCGGCGTATTCCAGGCGCAATCCGGAGGCGTCGCGCATCACCAGCAGACGCGCATAGCTGTTCAGTGCGTCCTGGCTCAGGTACCCGTTGTAAAGCAGGTGACTGACCAGCGTCGACAGCAGAGCAAGGGTCGCCAGCAGGACCACCGCCGCCGGCAAGGTGCCGGGCTTACTGCCGGAACGCGGCCTTGCGCTCGGCAGCCATGTGCTTGCTAATCCCATGGACAGTTTTTTCCCAGTAAAAGGGTTTGGAGATGAGTTGCCAGAGGCCCTTGTAGGCTCCTACGGAATTGAGCAGCCAATAGAAGGGCACCGTCAGTGCGTAGGGCGTGAGACTGAAATAGTTGCGCTTGAATCCTGCCACCAGCGTCATGTAGATGAAAAAGCCATTCCCCAGAAGCAGATTGAGCAGGCTCAGATATACAAGGGCAGGTGGGAATACCACGTCGAACATCCGTGTTCCGGCGATCAGCCAGGCGGCGAACATCAGCCAGAGCAGAGGTGCGATGAGGGCAGTAACGAAGCCGCCTCCGATGAAGAACTGAAACCCCAGAAATCCCTTGAGGCCGGTTGAGCGGTACAGGTGCCAAGGATTGCGCATGTGCACGAGCCAGGTCTGCATGTAGCCTTTGAACCAGCGCGAGCGCTGGCGAATCCAGTTGGGGATACTGACATTCGCCTCTTCCAGCGTGGTGGAATTCACCACACTTACCCGGTACCCGTTCTGCACCAGCCGCACGCCAAGGTCCGCGTCTTCGGTTACGTTGTAAGGGTCCCATGCATGAATCTTGCGCAGCACGGCAAGACGGAAGTGATTCGACGTACCTCCGAGCGGAATCGGTACGCGCAGATGTTCGAGCGCTGGCAGGTAGAAATCGAACCAGAGTGTGTATTCCAGCGCGAACATCCGCGTCAGCCAGTTCTCATGGGCGTTGTAATAGTTCAGTCTTGCCTGCACACAAGCGACGTCGGGAGCGGCGCGACGGAACGCGACGACGGCCCGCTTGAGCTGGCCGGGCTCGGGTTGGTCCTCTGCATCATAGATGGTGACCAGCTCACCGCGGGCAAAGCGCAACGCGTAGTTGCAGGCCTTGGGTTTGGTGCGAGGCTGCGAAGGGGGCACACGGATAATTTCGAAAATGGCTTCGAGCTTGAGAGCCTTGGCCGCCTCTATGGTCCGGTGGTCATCCTGCTCGAGAACCAGCTTGATATCGAGTTTGGAGGCTGGGTAGTCGAGCCGGCGCAAGGCGCCGACGAGCACTGGCAGTACTTCCGGTTCGTTGTACATGGGTACCAGCACGGTGTACGTCGGCAGCTCTTCATCGTCTAGCTGGCGAAGTTCCTCCTCGCTGACTTTGATGTCGATGTTGTGTCGGGCTCCGTACCACACCAGCAGCCATTTGAAGCCGAAGGTGGCGAGAAAACCCAACGTGATCAGCAAATTAAGTGTGATCAGTGCCGGAACGGGGTAAAGGACCAGCGCGAGTAGCAGTAGGCTGGCCAGAGCGTAGAACCAGTGCACCTGCCCCGTGGTGATGACTCGTCTGGCGGAGTGCTCGGGTGCGTTGTCTTCCAATAGTGTGAGCGCCTGATGGGTCAACTGGGGTTCTGCTGTGCTTTGCAGCGTCCAGAGGATGTCGTATTTCGAGGTGCCTACGAAAAGCACGTCCGGCCCCCACACCTCGTGAGCCCAGTCGAAGAATTCCTTGCAGGGATCGGCAACCGCGACTACCAGTTGGTCGTTCTGCATGCGCCAGGGCAGCGCCAAACGCTGGGTATAATCCTGGAGCATATCGGGCTCATACCAGACCTCGGGCGGCTGTTCGATTAGGTTGACGTAATCCAACCCGAAATGCTCGGCCAGACTCTGATAGAACTGCATCGCACCCATCCAGCGGTGGGCGAGAATTACATCTCCAAAGCGCGACTTCCAGCGCTTCTGCAGCGTTAGCGCCTGGTCCAGTTGCTCGGGTTGCAGCAGGCGCGCCAGGACCAGACGTTCGCCGAGCAAGGCTCGGCTGGCGGTGCGGTCTGGACGCCGCCCAGTAGGCCCTGGCAGTTCGGATGCAGCGTGCATCTGATCAGAATCTCCACCAGGCCGCAACGAAGGGGCCACCGGCGGCGCCAGTGTTGCGACCGAACACCGGTTCGGTATACCCAACCTGGAAGTGCACGTCATGAGTCAGGGTGTAGAGTGCCGACAGTTGCAGCTTGGTCAGGTCGTAATCGGTGCTGTCGATGAAACTCATGCGGTTGTCGCCCCGGCCATTCCCCAGACCTTCGATGACGTTCAGCTCACCAATGATCATCCAGTTCGGTGTGAGGGCGACGCCGCTTGCGATGTCGAAACGGAATTCGTCGGCCGGATCGCCTCCACGCCAGCGCAGGGCTGCGCCTGCGTCCAGATAGCCGGAGCGGTCACCCAGCATGAATCCACGCCCCACGCTGTAGCGGAGCTCGAAGCCATAGCCACCCATGCCCAGAGCGGGTGCTTCGTCTTCGTCATAGGTAGGTATGCTGACCAGCGCCTGGACTGCACCCACCCATGGGCCGTCTGCGCTGCCGGGCGGATTGAGCCGGTAGCGTATGCCCAGCTCCTGGTCTCCGAAGCCGCTGTTGCTGCCATCGAAGGTGTCGCTGTCGAAGCTGACGTAGTTGTAGTAGAAGTTGCCGATCAGCGTCAGGTCCGGCGTCAACCCGTGCTCGATATACAGATTGAGCTGGTCCTGGCGGCTGGTTCCGCCTTCCGGAAAGCGCGTGCGATCGCGCGAATCGTCGAAAACCGCGGCATCGTTGGTGTGGCTGAACTTCAGGATGCTCAGAGTGCGGCCCTCTTCGGCGACCCAGGCGCCAGCGAACGCCGAAGCAGCTGGCAGTGCCAGCAGGGTGCAGGCAAATGCTGTGTTCAGGCCATGGGCTGACAGCGATTTTCTCATTGGGTTTTCCTCAATCGGCGGGTCACCAGAATGACCGTTATGGTTAGTGCCGCCCAGATCAGGGCGAAGATCCACCCGCGATAGCGGGCGGCGTAGTCGGTCCAGCTGACGTGGTCGGGGTAGGCCACCCCGGGGATGGCATCGGCGCGGGTATGCAGCGAAACGCGAATGCTGTCTCGATCACCGAATACCAGATCGCCGGCATTGCCTTCGACCCCCGGCGGCACGCTTGCGACCCCACCATCCAGCGACCGCAGCCAAAGGCCTCGTCGATCGCCGTCGCGCAACAGCGAGACCACGGTCATGCCGGGGAGCTCGCCGGAATCCAGCAGTACGCCGCCGCTCCCATCAGTTACCTGCACTCGTCCCCTGTCCAGGGAGAGCGCGGCATCGAACCCTTCTGGCGGGCTGTCACCAAACCAGAAAAAAGGCCTGGATTCGACCGGTGCCATGGAGGTGCTGCCGAACTCGGCAAGTCGTGGATCGAGATTCATGTTGCGACCGAGCTCAGCCAGGGTCTCGATCCAGCCGTGCGGTGCCGCGGCTGCACCGGCAGGAAGATGAACCGAATAGGCGCCCGAAAGGTTCCGCGCGAATCCGCCGATGCTGTCCGCCGCGCGGTCGGCGCGGGAAGTCAAGAGCACAGAGTCCGGGAGAAGCTGCACGAAGCCCTGTGCCGCCGGCCCGTCGCACTCAGCGGCCGGGCCCCGGGTCATGACCACCCGCAACGGCTCTACGGCTCCGGTGGGTGCGCGGCCCAGACGAATTTCGACGGAATGGCTTCCGCCTGCCGGGGGGAGCGTTGACAGCCCCCGAACGCTGCTGCCCTGCAGAACATACAGCGATAGCGGATTGTCTTCGGTACCAGGTGGCACTATCAGGTTCAGTCGCAACGCTGCCGGTTGCCGGCCAGCCAGCAGCCGGGGATCCCTGCTGAGCAGCCACTCGACGCTGTTGAAAAAATGCCGCGCTTCGGTGTCAACCCCTAGTGTTTCCAGCCCGATAGTGCCGTTCGCTGCTTCGGCAACCGGCGCGCCTACGCTCTCCTGATAGCTGCGACCAGCCAAGAGACCGCTCCAGGGTGTGGCGAGCATGTCCACATGATACGGCTCGGTGATGACAAGGCGCTGCCGTCCGGTACCGGTAGTATCGGTGACCAGCGCCATGTCGCGGTCAGGCGGGGCTTCAGCCCCCAGACCTGACAACAGTTCCCGCGGCCCGATAATCACGTGCTCGTCGCCGGAAGGGTCGGAGAATTCGACGGCGTGTCCGCGTAGCTGCAGTTCTTGGGCGAGCAACCAAGCAACGCGTATCGCTTCGATACCGGCAGCCGGAGCAACTCCGACGCGTACGTCTACAGGCAGGGTGCTGAGATATCCACGTACGCTCGCGACCGCGTTTTCGGAGATGCTGAACATAAGGGCGGTCTCGGGCAGCACATGCAGGAAGCCGTTCCCGCTCATTCCGGCGATGCAGCCACTGGAGAGGTTTTGCAGAGTAGTTCTAAGACGCACATCCAGCGTCGGCAGGCGAAGGTCCTCCTGGGTCAGTTCCAGGCTGATCATCCGTGCGGCAGCCTCTGGTCCGAGCGGAGTGGAGCCGCCCTGCAGGGGAACAAGCTGCCTCACGGTGCCATTCATGATGACCTGGATGCTTGCTTCAGCGCCGGGCGGCAGGGCGGCCACATAATGAAGATCCAGACGAGCGGCCTCGACCGGCGCATCCAGTGGGAGCGGGAACTGCAGCGTCAGGCTGCCTTCGGAATGGGTTTGCTGGACGCCACGTGGATATCCCAGCGCGCCAAGCGAGCGACTGGTGTGTCTCACGTTCGGCAGCCCCTGTTCCTCTGCAATTGGCCCGTCTTCGGGTTGCTGAGCCTGGACTGGTGCAAGTGCCAAGCAGCACAGCAACAGAGCCGACATCCGGCTCAGGACGAATCTCATTGTTTATGTGCCCCTTACTTCAGAACTTCAGAATAAACCGAGGCCATCCGCTGGGCTTTGTGCGTTTCCTTCGTCTATGCGCTATCCCTGCGAAACAGGGGCTGGGTGGTTTCAGGCAGTAGGCACCCCGCCAGTATTGGCGTTGCGCTAGAGACACGGCAGGACACGAATAGTTCATGTTGAAGCGAGCTCGGGGCGGTCGCGCGAGTGCCGCGGGCAACTCCCGGATCATGTCGGGATGGGGCATCGCTGGCCCTGCGCCATCTGCGCCGGAACTTTCGCCGCTTCGCTTCGTCCGTTATTAAGCTCGCTCGACGAGTGTCTTACGCCCGAGGCACTTGCCTCGCGCCGTGAATAACAACAAAAATCGAGGTGCGAACATGACTCGCAAGCTTTGTTTCAGCGGCCTTCGCCGTGCTGCGTTGGGCCTTGCCATTGCAACCGCCGGTCTGGCCGGATTCGCTGCTGCGCCACATGCCGAAGCGAGCCAGACGGAAATCGCTCGCCAGATCAATGGCGGCGGACCGGCGCTATCCCAGCTCAAGTACGATCTGACCATCACCTCTTTTGACGGAACGCCGATTGCCGTTACCGTCTACCAGCCGAAACTGGCAAAGGGGCAGCCCGCGCCGCTTCTGCTGTACAGCCACGGCTGGGGTGGTAGTCGGTCGACCGATCTTGGTGGGACCGATGCGTTGACTCAGACTGCACGCAAGGCCTGGGAGTCCGGTTACTTCGTGATGACCTTCGACCAGCGCGGTTTTGGCGACAGCGGTGGTCAGGCAAACGTACAGGATCCCGAGATCGAGGGGCGCGATATCCAGACCTTGCTTGACTGGGCCGAAGGCGCATTGTCGCCGCATCTTGCCTACCTTCGTGGAAATCCGCTGGTCGGCGGGCTGGGCGTCAGTTACGGCGGCGGCTTTCAACTCATAGGCGCGAGCGTGGATCACCGCTTCGATGCGCTGGTTCCGGTAATCACCTGGAACGATCTTTCCTACAGCCTGAGCCCGGATCTGGTGCCAAAGACCTTATGGCTGTCGGTGCTGACCGCGGCGGCGGTCGCGGATCAGGCACCCTGGGTGACTGCCGGCTATCTTGAATCGCTTGGTGGTAGCACCAGCGAGGCGACCTCTACGCGCCTTGCCGGTCATGGGCTTGGCGCTTTCTGCAAGCCCCGCTCCGATGGACAGGGTGCCCCGCAGGTGGATGCCTTTTTCATCCAGGGGGTCAACGATACGCTGTTTAATGCCAACGAAGCGGCCTGGAATTTCGACTGCCTGCGCAAGGCTGGTAACGACGCCTACCTGCTGGTTACCACGGGCGGCCATGTGCTGCCGGGTTTTCAGGACGGTTCCGGGGGCGGGCTGATCGGTCTGGGCGGGCTCTACAACAATGTCCAGTGCGGCAGCACGCGATACAGCGTTGCCGACATGACCTACAGCTTTCTGGATGGGAAGCTGCGCAAGCTGCAACGCACCATACCCATTCCCCGAGTGTGCATGGCACAGGGCACGACTCAGGGGCAGGTCAGTAGCGAAGTACCGCGTGGCGGACTGCAAACACATGTGAGCAGCGGCAGTCTGCTGGTGGGCCCACCGTCGCTCGACGTGGTTCTGAACCTGCTGCGCAAGCTGGACCCGGTGACGCTGGCCGAAGTGTTAAGCCGCCTGTCAGCCGATACCGTGAGCCTGCTTACAAGCGCCCTGGTAGGGCTGGTGACCGCCGACTCGGAAAGGGTCTCCGCTTTGCTGATGGAGCTGGTTAACACGCTGCCCCCCGCATTGATCGCGGAACTGGGCACCGCGCCGCGCTTCGTTCCGCTTTATCGTGCCAACGGCAGCCAGACCCTTGCGGGCATTCCGCTCGCGGATCTAAATATCGAAGGGGAAGCGTTGCTCGACCCCCGTGTCTTCGTCGGTCTCGGCGTTCGCCGGTTGGGTAGGCTCAGCCCCGAATTGCTCCATGATCAGGTGCTTCCCCTGCGCGGCACAGGCCACCGGGAGACGGAGCTGATAGGTGTCAGCACCCAGCTGCGTTTTGGCGATGAGGTTGGTCTGATGCTCTACGGATTCCATCCGCAATACACGCTGTCGTTTTCCAAGCTCCCCAGCGCGGTGCGCGTGAACGGTACCGTGGACCTGCCACTGAACTGAGTAACGGGCCCGCCGACAGCGCGTCGGCGGGCACCGGTTCAACCCTTGGCCTCGGCCTCGTAGTTCGCGTACGAGTGTTTCAAGGTGGCGTGGTTGAGCAGCATTTCGGCCTTGAGCGTTTCGCCCGAAGCATCAAAGATGCGCGTACGGACCCAGTAGGACTCGGTGCGCTTGCTTTCCGACAGCGCGGCAATTTCCCTGCGAATCAGGTATCGCTCGCCAACGAACAGCGGGCCCTCGACCATACGGATCTCTTGGTCGGCGAACAGGCCGATCACCGGCTGCCGGACCGGGAAGGCGGCCTGCTTGCTGGTGTACTCGGCCAGCACACTGACCATCTCCAGCGGTATTATCGGGCGTCCCCAGGGGTTGTCGCTGTCCGAGTACCAGGGCGAATTCTCGGTGATGCGCTCGAGCTTCTGGTTCAGCGAGAAGGGGTAGAGGTTGCCCATGTGCTGGTCGGCATCCATGCGTACCTGCTCTTCTTCGGCGCCCTTCATGCCGACGTGCAGATCAGCCAGGATTACCAGTTTTTCTACCGGCCGCAGCTTGCTCATCCGCTCGTCCAGCAGGGTAGGCGCGTCTCCCGGTCCGATGCTGGCGCTTGCCTCGAGTACCGGGGTGCCGTCGGCCTTTTCTGCCCAGCAGCGCAGACGAGTGGCGCCGGGCCTGGGCAGTTCGACGAAGGCGCGTACCTGCTCGCCCTCGACGACCATGTTCTGGAAGTGTGCCGAAAAGCACCCGCGCTCGAACCAGGATTGACCGAAGACTTCGGCGAGCAGCGGGACGAACTGACTGAAGTGCGTCGGCCCTTCGATGGGGCCGGCCTTGAAGCCAAGCTTCTCGGCCATGCTGTCGTCATGGATGGACGTGTGGCCGCTGTATTCCTGCTCCTGCAGCATCTGTCTTGGCTCGCGCAGCGGGCCGCAAAGATAAAGTGGCGTATCGAAACTCATGGTGCCTCCGGTTAGCCGTTGAGCATGCGCGTAAGGCGGTCACGCATGATGCCTTCCGCCTCGGCCATGATGCGGTCGATCAGTTCCTTTACCGTGGGCACGTCGTTGATCAGTCCGGCAACCATGCCGCAGGACCAGGCGCCTGCGTCCATCTCACCGGTTTTCATGATCCGCGGGTAAACGCCGGCGACTTCCTCGGCGATGTCGGCGAACTTGAGGTCTGCGCCAAGTTTGCGCTCCTTTTCCAGCAGGCGCTCCACCGCGCTGTTGTTCAGCACGCGCTCGGTATTGCGCAGCGGACGCATTACCAGGCGGGTATCCAGTTCACTTGCCGCGACGATCGCCTGCTTGACGTTTTCGTGCACCGGCGCTTCCTGGGTAGCGATGAACCGGGTGCCCATGTTCATGCCCTCGGCACCCAGGGCCAGCGCAGCCGCCAGCGAGCGTCCGTCGGCCATGCCGCCGGAGGCGACGAAGGGAATCTCCAGTTCATCCGCCGCGCGCGGCAGCAGGATGAAGTTTGGCACATCGTCCTCGCCCGGGTGGCCGCCGCATTCGAAACCGTCCACGCTGACCGCGTCACAGCCAATCGCCTGGGCCTTCAGCGCATGGCGCACTGCGGTGCACTTATGGATCACCTTGATGCCGTGCTCCTTGAGCGCCGGCAGATACTTCTGCGGATTGTTGCCTGCGGTTTCCACTACCTTGACGCCACCCTTGATGATGGCTTCGACGTAGCCAGGGTAGTCCGGTGGATTGACGGAGGGTAGGAAGGTCAGGTTGACGCCGAAGGGCTTGTCGGTCATCTCGCGGCAGCGGCGGATTTCTTCCGCAAGTGCGGCTGGGTTTGGCTGAGTGAGCGCGGTGATCATGCCGAGGCCGCCGGCATTGGCGACGGCGGAGGCAAGCTCGGCATAGCCAACGTGGTGCATGCCGCCCTGGATAATAGGGTGCTCGATACCAAAAAGTTCGGTAATACGTGTTTTCATGGGGCCTCGCTGGATTGGCGATAAAGTCAGCCCTTGAGTTTAGGCGGGGTAGGGAGGAGCCGGCAAACGCGCTGTACAAGCGATATTCAGGAAACTTATCGAGCCAGGCTGGCGGGGCAGGTGATGCCCCGCCAGACGGTACCTATTCCGCTGTCTGGCAGTCGAGCCGAGCGCGGGTGGCGGCACTTGCGTAATCACTGCCCAGCTGCAGGGTCGCGCTCTCACCGGGCTGGATGGTGGCCAGGGAGGCGCCGTCCATTCCGGAGGCGGCGGGGTCGATTTCGCAGGTGATGGGAACCTCTTCGTTGTTGCGCACCTGGAGCATCTGGACGCCGGCGGTAGCCGAGCCGGCTTCGCTGATGCTTCCGACGATCTCGGTCTCGACGTCCAGACCGTTGAGCT
>JAUVYN010000141.1 GCA_030603065.1 Pseudomonas sp. | reverse complement strand
TCGCACAGGCGACCGACGCCCCGCGGCGGTGGCGTGGCGATTGCGCTCGTCTATCTGGCCGTTTTGCCGATGCTGGGCTTTTACGGCTGGCTGCCCTGGCCGATGGTGATCGGACTCTGGGGTGCCGGCGCGGTGGTCGGGGTGGTCGGCTTTCTCGATGATCACCGCCATGTGGCGGTACGCTGGCGGCTGCTGGCACACTTTGCGGCGGCCTTCTGGCTGCTGATCTGGCTGCCTTCGCTGCCGCAGCTGTCACTGTTCGGCAACGTCTATCAGCTAGGTTGGGCAGGGTACCTGCTCGGCGCGCTATTGCTGGTCTGGCTGCTCAATCTGTTCAATTTCATGGATGGCATCGATGCGCTGGCCAGTGTCGAGGCGATTACCACCTGTGTTGGCGCTGCGCTGCTCTATGCGCTGGCGACCCACACCTATTTCGCGGCTGCGCCCCTGCTTCTGGCGGCGGCGGTTGCGGGCTTTCTGGTGTGGAACGCGCCGCCAGCGCGGATTTTCATGGGTGACTCGGGCAGCGGTTTCCTCGGCATAGTGCTTGGCGGGCTGGCGTTCCAGGCGGCATGGGTGGCGCCGCAGTTGCTGTGGGGCTGGCTGATTCTGCTGGGCGTGTTCATCGTCGATGCGACGGTCACCCTACTTCATCGGGCTCTGCGCCTGGACCGGGTTCACGAGGCGCATCGCAACCATGCCTATCAGCATGCCACCAGAGCCTATGACAACCCGCTGCTGGTGACGCTGGCCGTGCTGGCGATCAACGTGCTCTGGCTGCTGCCCTGGGCATGCCTGGTGACGCTGAATCTGATCGATGGGGCATTGGCGCTGATCATCGCCTACCTGCCGCTGGTGGCGCTGGCGATCCGCTTCAGGGCCGGTGCGCCGGAGCGCCCATAGCGGCGGGGAGTGCCGGCATTGTGCTATAAGGCGCTCGTGCCTGTGAAGCAGGCGGGCGCTGCGTTCATGGTGAGTGCGATGAAGTGTCGAGAGGCTGGCCGAGTTGGGTTTTCGCCGGAACTATTTTCCAAATAAAGGTTCCACAACTCTGGCAAGTTGGTGCCTGGTAAGGCTTCAGCGCGCTCTTCCCAGTTCATGGCTACGGCGGCTTCTGCCGTAGGCTTTTTTTGTACATGGAGTTCATGTGAAGGTTACCAAAGCCGTTCTCCCCGTTGCAGGTCTTGGCACGCGATTTCTTCCCGCCAGCAAGGCTATCCCCAAGGAAATGGTCACCGTGGTGGACAAGCCGGTGATCCAGTATGTGGTCGAAGAAGCTTTGGCCGCAGGCATCAATGAAATAGTCCTAGTCACTCACTCCAGCAAGCGTGCCATCGAAGACCACTTCGATGTGAATTACGAGCTCGAAGCGGAGCTCGAGCGCCGCGGCAAGCACGAATTGCTCGAAGTTCTGCGCGAGACCGTTCCGCCGGGCCTTAAGGTGTCGGTGGTGCGTCAGGGCCAGGCGCTAGGTCTGGGGCACGCGATCAACTGTGCGCGCCCGGTCATCGGCGATAATCCCTTTGCGGTGCTGCTGCCCGACGTGCTGGTCGAGCAGGCCGGTACCCGCACCGACCTGAGCGTGATGGCCGAGCACTTTCTGGAAACCGGCCACGCTCAGATCATGGTCGAGCCGGTGCCGGAAGAGTCGGTCAGCCAGTATGGCGTAGTCGATCTGGAGGGCGTCGAAATCGGCCCGGGCGAAGGGTCGCCGATGCGCCGTGTGGTGGAAAAGCCGCCGCGTGACGAGGCGCCCTCCAATCTGGCGATCGTTGGCCGCTATGTGCTGCCGGCGCGTATCTTCCAGCTGCTGGATACCACTGAGCCGGGTGCTGGTGGCGAGATTCAGCTGACCGATGCGATCGCTACCCTGATGAACGAGGCCGGGGTCGATGCTTTCCGCATTCGTGGGCGCTCCTACGACTGTGGCAGCAAGCTGGGCTACCTCGAGGCTACCGTTGCCTACGGCGTCAAACATCCCAAACTCGGAAGTGATTTCCGCGAGCTGTTGAAACAGTACCAGTAAGGGGTCCGCGGAATGTATATCGATGTGTATGGAGACACATTGTGCGCGCTCGTGGCGGCAGCGGGACTGGCTGCCACGGGTCACAATGTCAGCCTGCATGTGCCGCAGGGCCCTGCGGCAACCACCCTGGCCCGCGGCGGATGTCCCTATCGTGAGCCGGGCCTGACCGAACTGATAGCAGAACAGACCACCGCCGGCCGCTTCCGGCTGGCGCGTACCGATGTGCCGCCGCAGGAGCAGAGCTCGATGATCTGGCTGGCTCTGTCGCCGACGGCGAAGGAGCAGGCATTCGGAATCGTTCGTTCGTTGCCGACCGACAGCGGACGCAGCTGGCTGGTTGTCAATCAATCGACCTTCCCGGTCGGCACCACCGAAGCGCTGCTCAAGGCACTCGAGGAGTTGCCGGGTGGAGAGGGCGGGCAGCGCGCTGTAGCCAGCCTGCCGGACCTGCTGATGGAGGGCAATGCGGTCGCGGGTTTCACCAAGGCGGAGCAATGGCTACTGGGATGCGATTCGCCCTGGGGCCAGCGCATGGTCGTCGAGGCGCTGCGGCCGTTCAACCGCCGCCGCGACAACGTGATGCTGATGACCCCGCGCGAGGCCGAATTCACCAAGCTGGCGATCACCGGCATGCTGGCTACCCGCCTGAGCTACATGAACGACATGGCCAACCTTGCCGACATGCTCGATGTGGACATTGAACGAGTGCGCCAGGGCATGGGCCGGGACAAGCGGATCGGCGAGTCCTATCTGTACCCTGGCTGTGGCTTCGGTGGGCTGAGTTTCTCTCAGGACGTGATGAATCTGGCCTCGACACTGCAGCACAGTGGCATTCAGGCGCAGCTGCTCGACCAGGTACTTCGCATCAACGAGCGTCAGAAGGAATCACTGTTTCGCAAGCTTTGGCGTTACTACGCCACGGACCTGCAGGGCCGAAAGGTGGCGATCTGGGGTGTGGCCTTTAAGCCTGAATCGGCTCGCATCGACAATGGCCCGGCGCTGCGCCTGATCGAAGCGCTCTGGGCCCAGGGTGTCGAAGTTCACGTGCATGACCCCCGCGCGCTGCCGGCCCTGGCCGAGTGGGCTGGGCCGCGCGATGACCTGGTCCTGCACCGCGACCCCTATTCGGCGTTGGTGGATGCGGATGCCCTGATGCTGGTAACCGAATGGAACGCCTACCAGAGCCCCGACTTGCCGCAGATGCTTGCCAGCATGAAGCAGCCGCTGATTCTCGATGGCCGCAACATCTGGGATCCGAGCTTCATGAAGGATAACGGCTTCGACTATTTCGGAATTGGACGTCGCTGATGACTGACGCTAAAGACAGACAGTGGGATGAGCTGCTTGCCCACGGCGCGACGGTCGCCGAGCAGCATATCGCCGATTTATTTGCGCAGGATCCCGAGCGCTTTAACAAGATGCATCGGCAGTTCGGCCCCTTGCTGTACGACTTTTCCAAGCAGCGGATGACCGATGAGACCGTGCGAATGTTGGTCGATTTGGCCGAAACCCACGGGCTGCGCGACTGGATCAGCCGGCTGTTCGCGGGTGACGAGGTCAACTGTACCGAGGGTCGCGCGGCCATGCACTGGGCGCTGCGTCTGCCGATCGATGCGACCTGCAATGTCGACGGCGCGGACGTGACCGGTCAGGTTCATGAACAGCTAGCGCGAATGGAGCGCATCGTCGCCAAGATCCATGCCGGGCAATGGCGCGGCGCGACCGGTGAAGTGATCACCGATGTGATCAATATCGGCGTGGGGGGCTCGGACCTTGGCCCCTTGATGGCGACTGAAGCGCTGAGTGATTTCACGACCCGCACCAAGGGCAAGGTGAATATCCATTTCGCCTCGACCATCGATGGTAGTCAGCTTTCGCAGCTGCTTCGGGAAACCAAGCCGCAGACCACGCTGTTCGTGATCTCGTCCAAGTCCTTCACTACCATCGATACCCTGACCAATGCAGCCACCGCAGTGCAGTGGCTGCAGCGTTCCTTCGGCCGGCGAGCCAGTTCGAGCATCCTGCATTGCCACTTCATTGGTGTGTCTGCCTCGCCCCAGAAGATGACCGAATGGGGTATCGCCGAGGAAAACCAGCTTGGGTTCTGGGGTTGGGTGGGAGGACGTTATTCGCTCTGGTCTGCCATTGGCCTGCCGATTGCGCTACAGGTCGGTATGCAGAGTTTCCGCCAGCTGCTGGCGGGCGCCCATGCCATGGATGAGCACTTCCGCACCGCGCCCTGGAAGGACAATCTGCCGGTACTGATGGGCATGATCGGCGTTTGGAACACCAACGTGCTGGATGTGAATGCGCTGTCGATCCTGCCCTATGACGGGCGCCTCAAGCAGTTGCCGCTGTATCTGGAGCAGTTGGAGATGGAGTCCAACGGCAAGAGCGTCAAGCGTGACGGTACCCCGGTGACCCGGTCTACCTGCCCGATTATCTGGGGCGACGTGGGGCCCAACGCGCAACATGCGTTTTACCAGCTGCTGCACCAGGGCACCGAGGCGGTAACCTGCGATTTTATCGTGCCGGTGCGCCGCTACGATGAGGCCATGCACCATGACGCCGCAGAGGAGCTGGCGGCCCAGCACCAGCTGTCGCTGGCGAACTGTCTGGCCCAGTCACGCCTGCTGGCGCTGGGCGATGCGGCGCTGAAGGATGCCGAGCAGATGCCGCTTTATCAGCGTTATCGCGGCAATCAGTCCAGTTCCACCCTGCTGCTCGATGAACTGAACCCTTACAGTCTGGGCATGCTGATCGCGCTCTACGAGCACAAGGTGTTCGTGCAGTCGGTTATCTGGGAGATCAACCCGTTCGACCAGTGGGGCGTCGAGATGGGCAAGAAGATCGCCATGAGCACCCTGGCGAAGATACGCGGTGAAGACGTGAGCCTCGATGATACCGACGCATCCAGCGCCGGTCTGCTGCGTCGCATCAAGGCAGAATGGAAATCCTGAGGGAAACTTATGACACAGCTAACCTGCTTCAAGGCGTATGACATCCGGGGCCAGTTGGGCACCGAACTGAACGAAGACATCGCCTACCGCATTGCTCGGGCCTTTGCCCGCTTCCTGAAGCCCAAGCGCATCGTGCTGGGCGGTGACGTCCGGGAAACTTCGCCGACCCTGAAGGCTGCGCTGGCCAACGGCCTGCGCGATGAGGGCGT
>JAUVYN010000016.1 GCA_030603065.1 Pseudomonas sp. | reverse complement strand
ATTGTCAGTGATCGCGCCCAGCCAGGGCTCCATCTTTTCCGCCTCGGTGCCCGGCAGAAACCCGATGTCCTCATCCAGTCCCTGGGTACTGCGGGTGGCGATGATACGTCGGTAGGTCTTGCTGACCATGGTCTGTTCGATGGCCGCGGCCAAGGCGAGGATGGTCTTGCCCGAGCCAGCGGATCCAGTCAGGTTGACCAGATGGATGTCCGGATCGAGTAGCGCATACATCGCCAGGGCCTGATGGATGTCCCGTGGGCGCAGCCCCCAGGCCTCCTGATGCAACAGCGGCTCCTGATGCATGTCGCGCAGGGTCAGTCGACTGCCATCGATGCCCTTCACCCAGCCGACGAAGCCCTGCCCGTCGATAATGAAGTCATTGATATGCAGTGCCGGCAGGTTATCGGTGAGCTGCACCTGATGCACCGTCTGGCCCATGCGCTGTTGAGTCTCGACCTTGCTCACCCGGTCCCAGAAGGAGCCTTCCACTTCATGATAACCGCGGGCCAGGAGTGCGATGTCGTCGAGTAGCTGGTCGGTGTGGTAGTCCTCTGCGTCGATCCCGCAGGCGCGTGCCTTGAGGCGCATGTTGATGTCTTTGGAAACGAGGACGATTCGGTCCTGGGGATGGCGGTGCTGAAGCTGGCAGAGCTGGTTGATGATCTTGTTGTCGTTGAGGTCGTTGGGGAGGCAGTGGGCGGGAATTGGGGCCTTGTCCATGAGGATTGCCAGGGTACCGTGGGGGCCTAGCTTGCCTCGTTGTATCGGGACTCCCTGTTCGACCTGATCGGGTGGGGCGTCGGCGAGCGTTTGATCTATCAGTCTGATTGCTTGTCGACAGTCTGCGGCGATGCTGGTCTTGCCGGATTTGAGCTTGTCGAGTTCTTCCAGGACGGTCATCGGGATGATGACGTGGTGTTCTTCGAAGTTCAGTAGCGCGTTGGGGTCGTGAATCAGGACGTTGGTATCAAGTACGTAGAAGGAGTGTCGGGTTGGTCCGCATTCTTCCATATGCCGTCACCTCGCAAGGCCATATATACACGAGACTGTATCAGACGCGTCGCCTGCGTCTGGCAATCCGCAGGGCCGACTCGGGCAACCCGACGGTATCAAAGGATCACCGTGGGTTTCTGGTCGGTTACTGGTTGTATAGCGCAAGGGAGATGACTTTCACAAGTACGCAAACGCGCCTGGTGAAATAAACCCGGAAAAGGACGAACGGTCGTGTTCAGGGGCGAAAAAACCGCGTTATAGTTTCAGGCCCGCCTGCTGCAAAACGTCCTAGCGGCGGTGCCCGCGCCCCCCATCCCTGTCTCGTCTCGCCCCGGCCCGTTTGCGGTTGGCATCGGCTGCTGCCCGCTGCTCGGCCTCGTTGGCGTCACTGGCAGCCTTTTCTTCGGCAGTCTGGTTGCGTTTCGGAATGGGTCGAAGCAGCTCTTCTTCTGGCGGTACGCAGTCGAGCTTGCCCCCCAGCAGGGCCTCGATCGGCGGGATCTGGAACGCGTCATCCTCACCGGCGAGGCTGATCGACGTGCCCTTGGCGCCGGCACGGCCGGTGCGGCCGATACGGTGCACGTAATCCTCCGCATCTTCCGGGAGGGTGTAATTGACTACGTGACTGATGCCGTCGATATGGATGCCGCGGCCGGCGACATCGGTCGCCACCAGAACCCGGAGCTTGCCCTCACGGAAGTTTTCCAGAGTACGTACGCGCTTCTGCTGGGGGACATCACCGGACAGTTGCGCGGCGTTGATACCGTCACGCACGAGACGTTCCTGCACACGGCGTACTTCATCCTTGCGATTTGCAAACACCATGACCCGGTCGAGTTCGAGCTGGGTGATGAGGTTGTAGAGCACCTTGTACTTGTCCGCACCGCTGACGGCGTAGACCTTCTGCGTGATGTTCTCCGAGGCGGGTCGTTCCGGCTCGATCTCGACGATGGCCGGACTGACCGTCCATTGTTGCGCCAGATTCATCACGTCGTCGCTGAAGGTGGCGGAGAACAGCAGGGTCTGACGGTCACCCTTGCGCGGGGTCTGGCGGATGATCTGGCGGACCTGCGGAATGAAGCCCATGTCGAGCATGCGGTCGGCCTCATCGAGCACCATCACTTCGACCAGATCCAGATGGACTTCGCCGCGGTTGCAGAAGTCCAGTAGCCGACCGGGAGTCGCCACCAGAATGTCACAGTAGCGCTTCTCCAGCTGCTTGAGCTGCTTGTCGTAGTCCATGCCGCCAACGAAGGCCATGACGTTCAGTCCCGAGTGCTTGGTCAGCCCTTCGGCGTCGCTGGCGATCTGCATGACCAGTTCGCGCGTCGGTGCAATGATCAGCGCGCGGGGTTCACCCATGAAGCGCTCGTCCGGGGGCGGCGTTTCCAGCAGTTGGGTAATGGTCGAGATGAGGAAGGCCGCGGTCTTGCCGGTGCCGGTCTGGGCACGGCCGATGGCGTCCTGGCCCTTGAGCGTGCTGCCGAGCACTGCAGCCTGGATTGGCGTGCAGTAGCTGAAGCCCTGATCCTGAATGGCGCGCATCAGGCTGGCCGGCAGGGGGAAGTCGTGAAAGCGCGTCTTGCCTTCGGCCGGCTCTACAGCGAAGTCATCCAGAGACCAGGGCTTGACCGGTTTGGCTGGGGTCGCCTCACGGCGTTTTTCCCTGGGCTTGCGCTCACGGGTTGGCTTTGCGGTAGCGGCTGATGGGCGCTCACCATGTTCGCTTCGCTCGGGGCGCACCCGCGCTGGCTGGCGCACGGACTGCGTGATTTCTGGACTGGACTCGCTATGGGGCAGTTCTGCTTCGGCGGGCTTGAACAGCTTTTTCAGTGCTTTGAGCACGGGCTTCTCTCGATCATGGCGAATTAATAACTGGCCAGTGTAAAGCAAGCCCGGCCCCTAGCGAAGCCTCTGCCGATCATTTTGTGATCAGAATGCCAGACGTTCGCATAGCCAGGAGCGAATATCGGCCACTTCCTGCGGGCAGACTTCGTGCGCCATAGGGTACAGCCGCCAGCGGGTGTGGTGACCAGCAGCCTGGAGTCTGTCGTGGGCATCTCGCCCCAACTGCTGCGGGAGCACGTCGTCGTACTGGCCGTGGGCAAAAAAGATATTCAGCGGCGGGGTTGCACCGCGCTCACTGAGCAGCGATTCCAGGGTAGGCCCGTAGGTGGACAATGCCATGACGCCCCCCAGGGGCAGGCCTGCCTCCAATGCGGCATGCAGCACTACCGCACCCCCCTGCGAGAAACCGGCCAGAATGATCCGTTCCGCTGCAATACCGGCTTCCAGTTGCTCGGCGACCAGCTGCCGAACCATGGCTGCGGATTCATCCATCTGCGCCTGGTTGATCAGTCGGGCGGGCGACATGCCCAGGATGTCGTACCAGCAGGGCATCGGGAAGCCGCCGTTGATGGTCACCGGGCGATTCGGCGCCTGTGGGAAGATGAAGCGTATGCCATGCTTGGCCGGCAACCGCAGAGCCTCGACCACCGGGACGAAATCGTAGCGGTCTGCGCCCAGGCCGTGCAGCCATATAACGCAGGCGTCGGCAGGGGCGGGCGAGTCGATGATCAGCGGGGCGATCTGCATGGGGGGCTCCTGGGGTCAGGCACGGGACATGAATTTGCCCGAATCGGTATTGATGCGAACGACTTCGCCGGTTTCCAGGTATTCAGGAATCTGAATCTCCAGGCCGGTTGCGAAGCGTGCGGTCTTGGTGCGGGCGCTCGCGGAAGAGCCCTTGATGGCTGGCGGGGTCTCTTCGATGGGCATTTCCACCACGGCAGGCAGCTCGACGCCGACCAGGTTACCCTCCACGATCAGGCCGAACAGCCCCTGAATGCCATCGCATAGATAGGGAAGCTGGTCTTCGAGCTGATCGGCGCTGAGGGTGTACTGGGCGTAGTCCTCGTTATCCATGAAGGTATAGCCGTCGGCATCCTGATATAGAAACTGCACGGCGCGCTTCTGAAAGTCGATGGGCGCCAGCACGTCATCGCCGGTCAGGCTCTGGTCGAGTTTCTGCTTGGTCTGCACGTGATTCAGGCGAATCTTGTAGAGTGTCGTCCCGCTGCGCGAGGAGGGGCTTTTAACATCTATGTTCGAAACGATATAGGGCTGGCCATTTACCTGGACAATATGGCCTTTTTTCAGTTCGGCTGCTCTTGGCATGATAGGGCTCGTGAAGTGGGCAGGGCGCTATTCTGCAAGTCGCCGCCCCAGACCTGCAAGGGGCGGCACAGGTGATCAGGCGCCGTCCGGCATGCCACTGTCATCGGCGGGACGGCTCGGTGCCGAGCGATCGGAACGGCCTGCATCGGTCTTGGGGCCGTTTTCCAGGCGCTGGCTTGAAACCAGACGCTCCAACCCCTCGCTGTTGCGCAGATTGATGTCCATCTGACGGAAGGCGATTTCGATACCGGCTTCGCGGAACTGGGCGTCAATCTGCCGGTTGATCTCGTCTATGGCCTGGTTGCGGTCAGCCAGTTCACGGACATGGATACGAAGCTCATGATCCAGAGTGCTATCACCGAAGTTGAGGAAAAGCACCATGGGGGCGGGGTCCTTCAGCACGCGCGGGTTCTTCTCCGCGATGCCGAGCATCAACTCCTTCACCTTAGCCAGATCGGAGCCGTAGGCCACTCCCACCTTCAAGGTCACACGGGTGATGGTGTCGTTCAAAGACCAGTTGATCAGTTGATTGGTCACGAAGGTCTTGTTGGGAACGATGATTTCCTTGCGGTCGAAATCGGTGATCGTAGTGGCGCGAATCCTGATCTTGTTGACCGTTCCAGACAGGTTGCCGATGGTCACCACGTCGCCAATCCGCACTGGACGCTCGAACAGGATGATGAGACCCGAGACGAAGTTGGCGAAGATCTCCTGCAGACCAAAACCCAGACCCACACCGAGAGCCGCGACCAGCCACTGCAGTTTGTTCCAGCTGACACCGAGGGTCGACAGGGCAGAGAACAGGCCGATACTTACAATGCCGTAGCTGAGCAGGGTGGTGATGGCGTAGCTGCTGCCCTGGCGCAGTTGCAGTTTCGACAGTACCACCAGATCCAGCATGCCCGGCAGGTTGCGCGCCAGTGACAGGGTCACCACGATCATGATCAGTGCGCTGAGCAGGTCGCCGGCGCTTAGCGGAGCCATGAGGGGCGACTCCGCGGAGCCGGTGTTGTACTCCCACAGCGTGACCGACTGAAGATAGGACGCGGCGCTGATCAGGTCGGCCCAGACGAAATATACCAGGACACCGAACACCACTATCAGGCCCATGCGGGTCAGTCGCAGCGACTGCTGGTTGATCTGCTGTATATCCAGCTCCGGTATGTCCACCGCCAGTTCGGGCTCGCCGGTATCCCGTGCCGCCTGCTCGGCTTCGCGGCGGCTCAAGGCGCGCTGATAGGCCAGGCGCCGACCCACGACGCTGAGGTTGCGGACTATGGCGCCTTCGACGAGCATCCACAGGATGATCAGGTACAGGGTGGCGATGAATCGATCGGTAAGCCTTACCGCGGTGTAGGTATAACCGTAGGCGACTATGCCGGCCAGGATCAGCGGGGCGAGCGTGAGTATCGCGGTAGCGCTGAAGTGGACCACACGCGAGTTGTATAGCGGCTCGCTGCGGTACATGAGCCGGCCGAGCATGAAGGCGAGCACCAGCAGCGCGATGATCATGGTCATGCGCCCGATCACGTCATCATTCAGGTGCTCGGGCCGTCGCTCCCCGAGCGTGACCACCAGTACCAGGGGCAGCAGGACCCAGACCACGCGGCGAATCAGTACATGGAGACGGTTGACCAGTTCGTGGTTCCAGTGGAAGTGCCGCGTGGCAATTCCGCCGGGATCGAATACCCGATACATCAGATGTAGCATGAACCAGGCCAGCGCCAACTGGCTGAGTGCCGCACCGAAGGCGGGCATGATGGGCTCATCGCCAGCGGTGAGTACCATGCCTAGTCCGCTGAGTACCAGTGGTACCGGAATCACGCTTAGGGCGGTCAGCAGCAGGGCTTTGGGCGTGTGGCGAGTACTATCACGCCGGAAGTGTCCGACATCCGCATGGAGCTGGGCCAGTTGTCTGCGCAAGGCAGGCAGGCGCCACAGGTACAGGCTGACCAGGAGAGCGATGACCGCCAACCAGAAGAGGTTGCCGGTGAGCGCGCCGCCAAGCTTCAGGAACTGCTCGATGGGCTGAATTGCTGCCCATTGGCTGGCGAACGCGGCCGGCAGGCCGGCAAACCAGACGCGATCAACCGGCCGGTTGCTGGCAACCCAGAACAATTGATCTTCGATAGTGCGGTTGAGGGCGCCGCTCAGTTGCTGCAGCTGACGCTGGTTCATCTGCAGAGTGATGGCCATGGTCAGCAGGTTGTTGATGTTATTGCTCAATTGCTCAACCAGTCCGACACGACTGTTGATCGCCTGTTCCAGGTCCGCACGCAATGCACTTCGTTGCTCTTCGGGTAGCCGATGCAGCAGCCTATCGAGGTAGGCCGCCGGGTTGGCCAGATCCTCACGTAACTGATTGAGCTCGAACTGCCGCAGACGCAGGTCGGCGATATAGTCCGCCAGGTTGGCATCGAAACGCATCTGCGGCAGCGCCGCCTTCTGCTGATGCAGAATCCGGGAAAGCAGCACACTGCCCTCCAGCACGCTGATCTGCTGTTCCAGTGCCGTTTCGATCTGGGTCAGGCTGTCGATCTGCTGCTTGGTCTGGATGTTTCGGCGAGTCAGATCACCAATCTGCGTGGTAGCCCGCAGCAGCTCTTCACTCAGCTGGCGGTTCAGGTTGCCCTGCTCGCGTAATTGCAGGTTGCTGACGTCACCGAGCAGCGAGGCTTCGGAAACCGCTTGCTCCGACTGACTGAGGCGCAACTCGTCGATGACGTCCTGCAGCAGCTGAATTTCGGTTTCGATGTCACCGATCTGCTGGGCCAGCAGATCTCGTCTTTGCACTGCGAGATCCTGCAAGGTGGCGTTGGCGGCCAGGCGCTGGCGAAGCAGTTCGCTGTTGCGTTGCAGGCTCCGCTGTTCGGCCCTGAGCATGGCCAGCCTGGCCTGATTGAGGGGGGTGTCGGCCTGCCGCTGTGTGGTTCGTATCTGTTCGCTCAGAGCCTGCTCGCGGGCCTGGTTGCTGGCAACGCTGGCCTGCGTTCGTTCTGGTCTGGTCTGGGCCGCTATGAGTTCGCTGTTGATGGTGGTGAGTTCGTTCTGCATGGCGAACATGCGGGCAACTCGCTCGGCGAGCTGGCGTTCCAGGTCCGCGAGAGGCTGCCGCTCATAACCGGCGCGCAGCTTGTCCAGGTCGGCGGGTTGGGCACGTTCGATGCGCTGACGAATCTCGCGGATTTGCGTTGGCGCTTCGGCCACCTGCTTGCGCAGGGCTTCCTGGTCACGCTCGATGGCCTGCGTGCGCTGGAGAAAGGTGATCGTGTTCTGATACAGCTCCTGCAGGTCTCGCTTTTCGACATCGGACAGCGTGCTGTCGGCAAGTGACTGAATATTCTGGCGGACGCTTTCTATGGCGTCGTCAACGGCCTGGTCAGCCTGCACAGGCCAGGCGAGCGCCAGGAACAAGGCAAGCAGCAGTCCGGGGAAACGCTTGAGCAGTCGGGTCATGCAGGCAATCCGCTGGGGAAGATGTGGCAGTAGGGTAGTCGTCACCGACAGCTATGGGAAGCCGTGGCAACAGAACGAAACAGGCCACCCGTCGGTGGCCTGTTAGGAAGGCGGCAGGGCCGCATTGGTCACATACTGATCAGAACCAGCTGTCCTGCATGTCGAGGCAGGTGGGATCGCGGTTCTCCAGTACGTTCAGCGCATGGTGGCAGCTCGGCACTTCCCAGGTCAGGAAATAGCGCGCTGCCTGCAGCTTGCCGCGATAGAAATTCTCATCGGCGGCGTTGCCACGGGCCAGGCCCTGTTCGGCGCGGATCGCCTGCTCCAGCCAGCGCCAGCCAATGACCATGTGGCCGAAGGCGTTCAGATACAGCGCGGAGTTGGCCAGCGCCTGATTGACCTTGCCCTGGCCCATGTCGCCAAGCAGTGCCATGGTGACCTTGCCGATATGGCCGTGCAGCTTCTCCAGTGGCTCGCGCAGGGCGGTCAGTGAATCGAATTCGCTGGCCTGGGAGCAGGTTGCCTGGATCAGGCCGGACAACTGCTTGAGCGCAGCACCATTGTTCATGGTCACCTTGCGCGCCAGCAGGTCCAACGACTGAATGCCATTGGTGCCTTCGTGGATCGGGTTCAGCCGGTTGTCGCGGTAGTACTGCTCCACCGGATACTCGCGGGTGTAACCATGGCCACCGAGGATCTGAATCGCCAGTTCGTTGGCCTTGAGGCAGTAGTCGGACGGCCAGGCCTTGACGATGGGCGTCAGCAGATCGAGCAATTGCAGGGCGGTCTTGCGCTGCTCTTCGGTTTCCAGCGTTTCGGTATCGTCGAACAACCGCGCGGCATACAGGCCAAGGTCATAGGCGCCTTCTACATAGGCCTTCTGAGTCAGCAGCATGCGCTTGACGTCGGTGTGCTCGACGATCGATACCTGCGGGCTGCTCGGATCCTTGCCATCGGGCAGACGGCCTTGGGGACGGTTGCGGGCGTAATCCAGCGAGTACTTGTAGCCAGCGTTGCCGAGCATCACCGCGCCCATGCCAACGCCGATGCGCGCCTCGTTCATCATCTGGAACATGTAGTTCAGACCCTGGTGCGGCTTGCCGACCAGATAGGCGACACAGTTGCCGTTATCTCCGAAGTTCAGCGCCGTGGAGGTGGTCCCGCGCCAGCCCATCTTGTGGAACAGGCCGGCCAGGGTTACGTCGTTGCGCTCGCCCAGCGAGCCGTCCTCGTTGACCATGATCTTCGGTACGATGAACAGCGAGATGCCCTTCACGCCGGGCGGTGCATCGGGCAGCTTGGCCAGGACCATGTGCACGATATTCTCCGAGAGCGGGTGGTCGCCACCGGAGATGAAGATCTTGTTACCCTTGAGACGGTAACTGCCGTCACCGGCCGGCTCGGCGCGGGTACGGATGTCCGACAGCGAGGAGCCGGCATGCGGTTCGGTCAGTGCCATGGTGCCGAAGAACCGACCCTCGATCATCGGCTGCAGGAAGCGCTGCTTCTGCTCCTCACTGCCGAAGTTCTCGATCAGGTTGGCCGCGCCCATGGTCAGCATGCAGTAGGACGAGGTGGCGATGTTGGCCGCCTGGAACTGGGTGAAGCAGGCCTGCGACAGCAGCGTTGGCAACTGCATGCCGCCCTGCTCGAAACTGCGCGTGGCGTTGAGAAAGCCGGCTTCGAGGAAGGCATCGACTGCCGGTTTGATTTCCGGGATCAGCTCGGCCGCTCCGTTGACGTACTGGGGCTCGTTCTCATCGCTCTTGCGGTTGTGCGGCAGGAAGAACTTTTCGGCGATGTTGCGCGCCGTGTCGATGGCTGCATCGAAGGTCTCGCGATTATGCTCGGCGAAGCGTTCGCGACGGGTCAGCGCCTCGGCATCGAGCACTTCATAGAGTTCGAAGGCGAGGTTGCGGGCATCGGGCAGAATATCGGTCATGGAAACAGCCTCTGAAGTGAACGCCGAGCAGTGTATGCGTTCCCGTTTTGACCGGGAACGGCCATTGATCTTCTTTATGTCCCCGGATCAGAACAGCCGTAGCGGCGGTTCGTCGAGGGCGGCTCGCTGCTCGCGCAGGGTCAGGATCTGGTCGGCCCAGTAGCGCTCGCTGGTAAACCAGGAAAAATGCATGGGAAACGCCGGGTCATCCCAGCGCCGAGCCAGCCAGGCGCTGTAGTGGATGAGCCGGAGGCTGCGCAAGGGTTCGATCAGCGCCAGCTGGCGCGGGTCGAAATCATGGAATTCGTTGTAACCGTCGACCAGTTCGGCCAGTTGGCCCTGACGCTGATCACGCTCGCCGGAGAGCATCATCCACAGGTCCTGAATCGCCGGACCCTGTCGGCAATCGTCCATGTCCACCATGTAGAGCAGCTCGTCGCGCCAGAGCAGATTGCCGACGTGCAGGTCACCGTGCAGGCGGATAGTCTGGTAGGGCACGTCCTGCACAATGCCCTGAATTCGCTCCAGCAAATCGTCGGCAACGGAGAAATAGGCAGGGCGCAGGTTTGCCGGAACGCTGTCATGCTCGCGCAGCCAGGCGATACTCTCTGTTCCGAAGCTGTCGACGGTCAGCTCCGGACGGTGCGCGAAGGGCTGCATGGCACCCACGGCATGCAGGCGGCCGAGAAGACGGCCAAGCATCAGCAGGTGGTCGGGATTGTCGAACTCCGGCGCACGGCCACCGAACCGGCGAAAAAGGCTGAAACGAAAGCCCGCATGTTCGAACAGGGTGTTGCCTTCGAGCTGCATGGGCGCAATGACCGGGATGTCCCGCTCCGCCAGCTCGAGCGAGAACTGGTGCTCCTCAAGGATTGCCGCATCGCTCCAGCGCAGGGGGCGGTAGAACTTGGCGATCAAGGGCTGCGAGCCCTCGATGCCCACCTGAAACACGCGATTCTCGTAGCTGTTCAGCGTGAGAATGCGCGCGTCCGAGAGAAAGCCGAGGGACTCCACGGCGTCGAGCACGGTATCGGGCGTCAGCAAGGCAAAAGGATGTTGCGTGTCCATGACAGCTCCGCCTGGTCAGTGTTCAGGAGTGCATGGTTACATATTAGCAGTGCTCCAGGGCAGTTCGGCTGCAACAAGCCTTTTCGAAGCGACTCGCAGCCTTTCACGGAGTGCGCGCCGCGCACCAGATGCTGACACTCGCAGCACCGGCCGACAGCAGGGTTCGTGATGCTTCTTCGACGGTCGAGCCGGTCGTTACCACGTCATCGACCAATGCAACGTGCAGACCGGCGAGCGCGCGGGGGGTGGGGCAATAAAATGCCCCGATCAGGTTCCTGCGCCGCGCCTTGGCAGCGAGGCCTTGTTGCGGTCTGGTAGCGCGGCTGCGTTTCAGCAGATCGCTGCGCAGCGGGACTGCCAGCGAGCGGGCGATCGGCCTGGCCAGCTCTTCGGCCTGGTTGAAGCCGCGTTCGGCCAGACGTCGGCGATGCAGCGGCATGGCGATGACGCAGTCAGGCAAGACCTGACCATGCTCGTCATAATGAAAGCGGACGGCATCGCTTAGCAGCCGGGCAAGCAGGCGTCCGTAAGCGAGCTGGCCGTGGTGCTTGAACGCCGGTATCAGGGCATCCAGCGGGAACTCATAGCGGAACGGCGTGACCACCTGGGCGAATGCCGGGTGGCGCGCCTGGCATTCGCCGCATATCTGGCCTTCTTGCGGCATAGGGAGCGCGCAGAGCGCACAGGCGTTGCGGAGCCAGGGCAGGTCGGCATGGCAGGCCTCGCACAAGTGTCGAGATCCGTAGCAACCCGGCATCAGGCAGAGCAGGCAGCGGCTGCGCTGGCTGTTTTTTATCCAGTTGTAAACCGAGCTGATTTTCAAAGGTTGACAGCCTCCGTGCCGCCGCTATGATGCGATGCAGAGTGCCCAGCGCGCCCGTCCCTTGCAAACCTTCAGGATAGAAATTGATGACTGCTTCCGTTACCCGTCACGACTGGACTCCGGCTGAGGTGCTGGCCCTGTTCCGCCAACCCTTCAACGACCTTCTGTTCCAGGCGCAGACCGTGCACCGTCAGCATTTCAATCCCAACCGCGTGCAGGTATCCACGCTACTATCGATCAAGACCGGCGCCTGCCCCGAAGATTGCAAGTACTGCCCCCAGTCCGGTCACTACAACACTGGTCTCGACAAGGAAAAGTTGCTCGAAGTGCAGAAGGTGCTTGATGAGGCGGCGGCCGCCAAGGCGATCGGCGCCACCCGTTTCTGCATGGGCGCGGCCTGGAAGCACCCCTCCGACAAGGACATGCCTTATGTGTTGCAGATGGTCCGTGGCGTTCGTGCGCTGGGCCTGGAAACCTGCATGACCCTTGGCAAGCTGACCCGGGAGCAGACCGCCGCGCTGGCCGAAGCCGGTCTGGATTATTACAACCACAACCTGGACACGTCGCCTGAGTTCTACGGCAACATCATCACCACCCGAACCTATTCCGAGCGGCTGCAGACGCTGTCCTATGTGCGTGATGCCGGTATGAAGATCTGCTCGGGTGGCATCCTCGGCATGGGTGAAACACTCGAGGACCGCGCTGGCTTGCTGATTCAACTGGCCAATCTGCCGGAGCACCCCGAAAGCGTGCCGATCAACATGCTGGTCAAGGTCAAGGGCACTCCGCTGGAGCATGAAGAGGACGTCGATCCCTTCGATTTCATCCGCACCCTGGCCGTCGCACGGATCATGATGCCGAAATCCCATGTGCGCCTGTCCGCCGGCCGTGAGCAGATGAACGAGCAGACCCAGGCCCTGGCGTTCTTCGCTGGTGCCAACTCGATTTTCTACGGGGACCGCCTGCTGACCACCTCGAATCCTCAGGCCGAGAAGGACATGCGCCTGTTCGACCGCCTCGGCATCAAGCCCGAAGAGCGCGAGGAGCACGATGACGAGGTGCATCAGGCGGCTATCGAACAGGCGCTTGTCGAGCAACGGGACAGCAAGCTGTTTGTGAACGCGGCGGTATAGCCGGCTTCCTGGCTTCGCCCGACAGGGCGAAGCCAGGCGTTGTAACAGGCGGACAGTGTGCGGCGATGACGTGCAGTGCCCCAGCCCCGGAAAAGAGCACCCCATGCCCTTCGATCTCTCCACACGCCTGGCCGAACGCCGTGCTGCGCATCTCTATCGTAAGCGACCACTGCTCGAAGCCCCTCAGGGCCCGCGGGTGGTGGTGGACGGTGAGCAGCTGCTGGCCTTCTGCAGCAACGATTACCTGGGCCTGGCCAATCACCCTCTGGTCATTGAGGCCTTTGTCGAAGGGGCTCGCCGCTGGGGCGTCGGTGGCGGGGCGTCGCATCTGGTAATAGGACATAGCACTCCACACCATCAACTGGAAGAAGCGCTTGCGGAGTTTACCGGGCGACCTCGTGCACTCCTGCTGTCGAGCGGCTACATGGCCAACCTTGGGGCCGTCACCGCGCTTACTGGCCAGGGGGATACGGTGCTCGAGGACCGCCTCAACCATGCGTCGCTACTCGATGCCGGCCTGCTCAGCGGGGCACGCTTTTCCCGCTATCTGCACAACGATCCGGAAAGTCTGCGCGGTCGATTGGCCAAGGCTGAAGGCAACACTCTGGTAGTGACGGATGGTGTTTTCAGTATGGATGGCGACGTGGCCGACCTCCCGTCCATTTGCGCCGTGGCCGAGGCGCACCGCGCCTGGGTGATGGTGGACGATGCCCATGGTTTCGGTTGCCTGGGCGCGACAGGGGGAGGGATCGTCGAGCACCTTGGGCTGAGCATGGATCAGGTTCCTGTACTCATGGGGACTCTGGGTAAGGCGTTTGGCACCTCCGGCGCCTTCGTTGCCGGCAGCGACGAGTTGATCGAAACGCTGATTCAGTTCGCCCGCCCCTATATCTACACCACCAGCCAGCCGCCGGCGGTCGCCTGCGCGACCCTGAAAAGCCTCGAACTGCTGCGTGGCGAGCATTGGCGCCGCGAGCGGCTCGCGGAGCTGATCAGCCTCTTTCGCGAAGGCGCTGCCAGCATGGGGCTCGAGCTGATGGACAGTCCAACACCGATTCAGCCCATTCTGCTTGGCAGCAGCCACCGAGCACTGATGCTGTCCGCAGCGCTGCGCCGACGCGGCATTCTGGTTACCGCCATTCGCCCGCCCACAGTTCCCCGCGGCACTGCCCGCCTGCGGGTCACGCTGTCTGCGGCACACACCCGCGCGGATGTCGAAGAGTTACTGGAGGCGCTGCAAGCGAGTCTGCGTGAACTGCCGCTACAAGCGAAAGACGCCGAGGAAAAACCATGACCAACGTGACACTGCTACCCGGCTGGGCAATGGGAGCTGCCACACTCGAGCCATTGAGAACGGCACTCTCCGAAAGCCTTCCGCACAGTACTGTGCAGATTCGCGAGCTGCCGTCTATTCAGCTTTCTACCATCGAAGACGATCTTGAAGCCCTGGCCGTGGGGCTGCCAGCCGGCGTATTGGTGGGCTGGTCACTTGGCGGCGCGGTTGCGCTGCAGCTACTGCGGCGGTTTCCGGAGCGTTTTCAAAGCATCGTCTGCATTGCCAGCAATCCCAGTTTCGTTGCCCGTGCCGATTGGCCGGGTATGGCGCCGGAAACGTTCAAGAGCTTTTATGCTGATTTCCGCGACGAACCGGAGCGGACGCTCAAGCGGTTCGGCTCGTTGGTAGCGCAGGGCAGCGAGCAGGCGCGACAACTGCGTAGAGCCTTGACGTGGGATCAGGCCGAACATGAACAGCGGCTGCACGCCCTTGCAGTGCTAGGCGTGCTGGACGGTCGCGCCGCGCTGCGTCAGGCGCCGACCGGGGTGCTCTATTGCCTGGGTGGACAGGACGCACTGGTGCCTGCGGAAGTTGGCCCGGCGCTGGAACAGACTCAGGATCGCGTATCGGTTGCCATACATGCTCAGGCGAGCCATGCGCTGCCGCTGGAACAGCCGCTATGGCTGGCCCACCAGATCCAGTCGTTTCTGGCAGTGCTACAGCTGGGAGGTCGGGGTGACTGAAGCGGCCATCGACAAACGCCATATCGCCGAGTCCTTCGGCCGCGCCGCCGCGACCTACGACCAGGCAGCGGAATTCCAGCGCAAGGTGGGGCGTGACCTGATGGCGCGGCTGCCCCGCGCGCGCAAGGTTTCCGACATCCTCGATCTTGGTTGTGGCACCGGCTACTTCACCCGTGCCCTCGCCGAGCACTACAAGCGGCCCGTAGTGGGGCTGGATCTCGCTGAAGGCATGCTCCGCTATGCGCGTGCTCGCAGCGCTGGCGCTGGCGACTGGATAGTTGCCGACGCGGAGACGCTGCCGGTGCGCAGTGACTCGCAGGATTTGCTGTTTTCGAGTCTTGCCCTGCAGTGGTGTCCTTCGCTCGGCAAGGCGCTTGAAGAGGGCCGTCGAGTGCTGCGCCCCGGTGGCTGCATGGCTTTCACCACGCTGGTCGATGGAACACTGGATGAGTTGCGGCAGAGCTGGAGTGTGGTCGACGGCTATGTGCACGTGAACCGCTTCGGCTCTCGGATCGAATTACAGGCGCAGTTGGCTGCAGCCGGTTTCAATCGCTGGGAATGCCGTGTCGAACCCTATGTGCTGCACTACGGGCAGTTGAGCGAGCTCACCCGCGAGCTCAAGGCGCTCGGCGCTCATAATCTGAATGCCGGACGCCCGGGCGGTCTGACCGGGCGTGCCCGCCTGCGTGCCCTGACCGAGGCCTATGAACGCTTTCGTCAGCCGGAGGGCCTGCCGGCGACTTATCAGGTGGCCCACGTTTTGTTGTTCAAAGCATCAGTCTCGTCTGGAGAATCATCATGAAGCGTTTCTTCGTTACTGGTACCGACACGGAAATCGGCAAGACCACTATCGCGGCTGGAATCCTTTACGCGGCCCATGCTGCGGGACTCACCACCGCCGGGGTAAAGCCGGTCGCGGCGGGTTGCGAGATGACTGCGGAAGGCCCGCGCAATGATGATGCCCTTGCGCTCCTCGCGCAGTGCCGGCCTGCGCTGGAGTATGCCCAGGTCAATCCCATCGCGCTTGAGGCTGCCATCGCGCCGCATATCGCCGCGCAGGAAGAAGGTGTCGCGCTGAGTGCTGGCGAGTTGGCCGAGGCCTGCCAGGCAGTGTTCGAGATGCAGCGGGATCTGACGCTGGTCGAGGGGGCGGGCGGCTGGCTGGTGCCGCTGAACCGGGGCGAGACGCTGGCCGATCTGGCGAAAGCCCTTCAGGTACAGGTGATCATGGTGGTCGGCATGCGCCTGGGGTGCATCAACCATGCGCTGCTGACCGCGCAGGCGATCGAGCGGGACGGACTGAAGCTGGCTGGCTGGGTCGCCAATTACGTTGACCCCGACATGAGCCGGCCGCAGGAAAACTTCGAGACGCTCGAGCGTCTGTTGCCTGCACCCTGTCTTGGCAAGGTACCCCGTCTGAACCGAGCCGATGCTGCAAGCGTTGCCGCCTACCTGGACATCAAGAGCCTGATATGAACTTGGGTGATACCAAATCCTCTGCGGATGTGCTTGAATGTTGCTGGAACCCGATAGAGGCATAACGCCATGGCAACGCTCGATCTGATGTCTTCCGGACTCAATGCCGTCAGGCAGGGCCAATACCGCGCCAACAATGCAGCCGCAGAGATTGCCCGCATGGGTGTGCCGGCCGAGCTGCCAGCGGTAAACGCGGTCCCGGTGCAGCCCGCGACCGGACAATCTGCTGCTTCAACTGCGGTCGAGACCAATCGTCCCGTGAATCTCGTCGATAACCTCGTCGACCTGCAGCAGGCGCGTCAGGAGGTGGAAGCTGGCGCTTCGGTGATCGACACGGCCAAGGAAGTTCTTGGAACGCTGCTTGACGTAACGGCCTGAGTCCTCGCGCCGTCCACCCTCCGGGCGGCGTTTCCGCATTGCATCATCCCTGGTCTGCACGGGCCGAAACTCTCTCATACTCGAATTTCACAGGCTAGCTGGCGCTTTCGCCTGGGTGATGTCATTTACATTTTTACACTCCGGTTGAATTACCCAAGGGCTTGACAGAAAACGGGGGTAAACGTATGTTTCAAACGTGTGTTTGAATCACTGCTCCGGCAGTCACCTTTGCAGCATCCTGCTGCTCTTGAATCCGTTATAACCGTTGAGGTCAAGTACCATGCCAGATTACAAGGCTCCCCTGCGGGACATCCGCTTTGTTCGTGATGAAGTCCTGGGTTATGAAGAGCACTACAAGAGCCTGCCAGGCTGTGAAGAAGCGACCCCGGACATGGTCAATGCCATCCTTGAGGAAGGCGCCAAGTTCTGTGAGCAGGTCATCGCCCCGCTGAATCGTGTCGGCGACATCGAAGGCTGCACCTGGTCTCCCGAGGGCGTCAAGACGCCGACCGGCTTCAAGGAAGCTTATCAGCAGTACGTCGAAGGCGGCTGGCCGAGCCTGGCCCATGACGTTGACCATGGTGGACAGGGCCTGCCCGAGTCGCTCGGTCTTGCCATCAGCGAAATGATCGGCCAGGCCAACTGGTCCTGGGGCATGTACCCCGGCCTGTCCCACGGCTGCATGAACACCATCTCCACCCATGGTACCGACGAGCACAAGCACGTCTACCTGACCAAGCTGGTATCCGGTCAGTGGACGGGCACCATGTGTCTGACCGAGCCGCATTGCGGCACCGACCTGGGGATGCTGCGCACCAAGGCCGAGCCCCAGGCCGATGGCACCTACAAGGTTTCCGGCACCAAGATCTTCATTTCTTCCGGTGAGCACGACCTGGCCGAGAACATCGTCCACATCGTACTGGCTCGCCTGCCCGACGCACCGTCCGGCACCAAGGGCATCTCCCTGTTCATCGTGCCCAAGTTCCTGCCTGACGCGAACGGCGAGAAGGGTGAGCGCAACAGCGTGAACTGCGGCTCCCTCGAGCACAAGATGGGTATTCACGGCAACGCGACCTGCGTGATGAACTTCGATGGCGCTACCGGTTTCCTGATCGGCGAACCGAACAAGGGTCTGAACGCGATGTTCACCTTCATGAACACTGCCCGCCTGGGTACTGCACTGCAGGGTCTGGCGCATTCGGAAATTGCCTTCCAGGGGGCTATCAAATACGCCCGCGAGCGTCTGCAGATGCGTTCCCTGACCGGCAACAAGGCACCCGACAAGCCTGCTGATCCGATCATCGTGCACCCGGACGTGCGCCGCATGCTGCTGACCATGAAGGCGTTCACCGAAGGCAATCGCGCCATGGTGTATTTCACCGCCAAGCAGGTCGACATTCTGAAGAACAGCAAGGATCCGGAGCAGGTCAAGCAGGCCGACGCCATGCTGGCCTTCCTCACCCCGATCGCCAAGGCCTTCATGACCGAAGTCGGCTTCGAGGCGGCCAATCACGGCGTTCAGGTATACGGTGGCCACGGTTTCATCGCTGAGTGGGGTATGGAACAGAACGTGCGTGACGCCCGTATCTCCATGCTGTACGAAGGCACCACTGGTATCCAGGCCCTCGACCTGCTCGGCCGCAAGGTTCTGATGACCCAGGGCGAAGCGCTCAAGGGCTTCACCAAGATCGTTCACAAGTTCTGCCAGAACAACGAAGGCAACGAGTCCATCAAGGAATTCGTCGGCCCGCTGGCACAGCTGAACAAGGAGTGGGGCGAGCTGACCATGAAGATCGGCATGGCCGCCATGAAGGATCGTGAAATGGTCGGTGCCGCTGCAGTCGACTACTGCATGTACTCAGGTTACGCCTGCCTGGCCTACTTCTGGGCAGACATGGCTCGCGTCGCCGCCGAGAAGCTGGCTGCGGGTACCAGCGACGAAGCCTTCTACAAGGCCAAGCTGCAGACCGCACGCTTCTACTTCCAGCGTATCCTGCCGCGTACCCGCATGCACGTCGACGCCATCATGTCCGGTGCCGACAACCTGATGGATATGGCCGAAGACGCCTTCGCACTCGGCTACTAAGCATCGTTGCAAGGAAAAAGGGCCGCCCTGGCAACAGGGCGGCCCTTTGTTTTGCGCGACCGTATGCTGAACGCGAATGTGGGATCAGTCGGGATCTCGTGCCAGGCGCAGACCGCTGAATTGCCAGCGCGCCTGGGGCGGGAAGAAGTTGCGGTAGGTGGCGCGGGCATGCCCGGCCGGGGTCGCCAGGGAGCCACCGCGCAATACCATCTGGTTGATCATGAACTTGCCATTGTACTCACCGACCGCGCCGGCCGCAGGCTTGAAGCCAGGATAGGCGAGATAGGCACTGTTGGTCCATTGCCATACTTCATCATGTAGCCCGCGAAACGGCTCGCCGGAGGTGGCTGCCGCCTCCCATTCTCCTTCACTGGGCAGTCGGGCGCCGGCCCAACGGGCGTAAGCGTCAGCCTCGTAGAAGCTCAGATGAGAGACGGCTGCAGTATGTTCCAGTTCCGCCAGGCCGTGGAGGGTAAAGGCAAGCCAGCCACGCTCATCCTCGTGTTGCCAGTACAGCGGAGCGCGCCAGTCTTCACTGCACACCTTGTCCCAGCCATCCGAGAGCCAGAGTTCGGGTCGCGCATACCCACCATCGGCCATGAAGGCCAGATATTCGCCATTACTGACGTTGTGCGAGGCCAGCTCGAAAGGCTCCAGCCAGACGCTGTGGCGCGGAGTCTCATTGTCGAAGGCGAATTGTCCTGCAGCGTGGCCGATTTCGACCTTGCCGCCGGCGAGGCGAATGAAACGCCTCTGTTCATCTGCTGTCTGCTTACGGGCATCCGGCGACTGATCACGCCAGGCCGGGTACAGGGGGTTGCATGAAAAGTGATGTTTCAGATCAGTCAGCATCAGCTCCTGATGCTGTTGCTCGTGATGCAGACCGAGCTCAAGTAACTGCAGCAGTTCATCCGGCAGGGTCTGGCTGGCTAGCGCCAGTGTGATCCGATCGTCGACCTGCTGGCGATAATCGAGTATCTCTCCGAGACTCGGGCGGGAGAGCAGGCCACGTTCGGCCCGCGTATGCCGCGGACCAACCCCCACGTAATACGAATTGAAGAGATAACGATAGGATGGATGAAAGGGCTCGGGCGGCTCGGCCAGTCCGCCGAGCACGAAGGTTTCGAAGAACCAGGTAGTATGCGCCAGATGCCATTTGAGAGGGCTGGCGTCGGGCATGGACTGCAACTGACAGTCTTCCGCAGACAGGCCGTCGATCAGGTCGAGACTGTACTGGCGTACCTCCCGGTAGCGCGCAGTCAGCAGCATTGCCGGCTTGGGAGTCTGGATGATACTCATGCAGTGGGTTCCGCCAGAAAGACACCGAACCAGTCCTTCGGATCGGTCCATACCTCGAAGCGGCCAAAGCCCGCCTCGGCGAGCATGGCACCAAACTCTGTAGTGGAGTACTTGTGTGAGTACTCGGTCAGCACATGTTCGCCTTCGCTGAAGTGGCGCAGATTCCTTTCGCTCAGGCGCACGTCCTGATCGCACTGGGCAACGAGATGCATCTCGATCCGCCCATGCTGGCTATCGAACAGGGCACGATGGCTGAAGCGCTCGCGAGAAAAATCGGCGTCCAGCTCGCGGTTGACCACCTCCAGGACGTTCAGATTGAATTCGGCAGTCACACCCAGAGCATCGTCATAGGCAGCTTCCAGTACATCTCTGGGCTTCAGTAGATCCACGCAGATCAGCAGCCGCCCGCGCGTTCCGCACTGGGAGCGAATACTGCGCAACAGTCGCAGCGCGTCAGGACGGGTGAAGTTGCCGATGGAGGAGCCTGGGTAGAAAAACACTGGTGGTGCGTCCGGGCGTTCGTCGATCACCTGGGACAGGTCCAGACGCTGAGTGAAATCGCTCACTACACCGATACATTCGAGATGCGGGTGACAGGCTGCGAGGCCGGTGAGAGCGGACTGCAGAAATTCTCCGGCGATGTCTACCCCAACCAGTCGACTGGCGTGTATCTGCTCCAGCCACAGACGCGACTTGGCGCAGTCACCACAGCCCAGGTCGATCCACTGAGCGCCAGACGGCAGTGCCGCAGCAATGTCTTCGGCACAGCTGCGGAAAATCGCAGCTTCGGTTCGAGTGGGATAGTACTCGTCCAGCTCGCAGATGCGGGTGAAAAGCTCGCAACCGACGTTGTCGTAAAAATACTTGGAGTCGATGCGCGCGGCCGGCTGAAGCAAGCCTTGCAGTAGAGCGGCGCGTTCGTGTGCCGGATCGGTATGCAGGGCATGTTCGATACGGGGAGTTGGCAGAGCGATGTTCATTGACGGACCTCGGCGACTGGCTGCTCAGCTTTGAAGCTAGCAGCGCAGCGGAAGTTTCGCCAATAGACGCAAACGATTGAAAATGCTGGCCTTTAGCCAGACACGCAGCGCGCCGGAATTACAGTTGCTCTTCGACAGCCTCACGAACCAGCTTGAAAATCTTGCGTGCTGCCGCTGGTGGCTTGTTCTCCGCCGCTTCCTTTTGCGCCTGACGGACCAGATTGCGCAGATTCTGTCGGTCGGTCTCCGGATACTCGGCAATGAAGGCCTCCTGCTGTGCAGGGTCGCCGGACACCAGCCGATCGCGCCAGCGCTCGATACCGTGAAAGTGTTGCGCATGGGCCTGGCTACTGCTGTCGAGGCGATCCACGTAGGCCTGGATCGCTTCGATGTCCTGATCGCGCATAAGCTTGCCTACGAAGCTGAGGTGGCGTTTGAGCGCGCCTCTGGCAGTATGGCGGTGGGCTTCGTCGAGAGCACGGCGGAGCTTGTCGGTAAGCGGCAGCTTGTCGAGCTGGGCCGGTTTGAGCTCCGTCAGACGTCGGCCCAGTTCCTGCAGTTCGTGCAGCTCACGCTTGATTTGCGACTTGCTCTTGCCTTCGTCAAGTTGCTCTTCATCTTGATAATCTGTCATGGTGGTCTCGACCCTGCCTGTTCGCCGCCATGATACCCGTTCACAGGTCGCCTGTCCGGGGTACAATGCCCGCTGCCAAGGAGAACTCATGACTCGAAACGCCCCCAGCCAGCACGACGAACCCCAGGCCACCCGTGCCCACCTCGAAGACCGGGTTGCCTTCATCCTCGAAGAGTCTCGCAGACAGGGCGCCAGCGCCTGTGAGGTGGTGGTCAGTCACAACACCGGGCTTTCGGTGGCCGTGCGCCAGGGTGAGGTGGAAACGGTCGAGTTCAATCGCGACCAGGGCTTCGGGATCACGCTTTACGCGGGGCAGCGCAAGGGCTCGGCAAGCACCTCGGATACCTCCGATGCTGCCATTCGCGCTGCCATCGAGGCTGCATTGACGATCGCCCGGCATGCATCCGAAGATCCCCACGCCGGCCTGGCTGATCCGCAGCTTATGGCCAAAGAGCTGCCGGACCTGGACCTGTATCATCCCTGGCAGTTGTCCGCGGAGCAGGCCATCGAGCGGGCTTTGGAGTGTGAAGCCGCCGCGCTGGCGCTGGATTCTCGCCTTAACAGCGATAGCGCGAACGTCAGCACCCAGCAGGGCTGTCGGGTATATGGCAACAGCAACGGTTTCATAGGGAGTTCGATCGGTACTCGGCACAGTGCTTCGGCAGTGATGATCGTCGCGAGCGATGAAGGCATGCAGCGTGACTACTGGTATGGCGTGGATCGGCTCGCCGAGCGCCTGCCGTCGGCTGAAGCCCTTGGTCGCAAGGCCGCCGAGCGTACGCTGGCGCGGCTCGGCGCCGGTTCGGTAAGGACTGCGCGGGTACCGGTAGTCTTTGCCGCAGATCAGGCCAGCGGTCTGCTCAGCCAATTGGTCGGAGCCATCTCCGGCGGATCGGTCTATCGCCAGTCGACATTCCTGCTGGATGCGCTTGGCGAACAGGTATTCCCCAACTGGGTAACCATCGACGAGCGCCCGCACCTGCCACGCGCACTCGGCAGTTCTGCCTTTGACGGCGATGGACTGGCCACGCGGGAGCAGTCCTTCATCGAGCGCGGCATTCTGCGCAGCTGGGTACTCAGCACCTACTCCGGACGCAAACTCGGCTTGCCAAGCACAGCCAATGCCGGCGGTGTCAGCAATCTGCACATCACCAGTAATCTGGACGGTGGACTCGAAGCACTACTTCGCGAAATGGGCACGGGGTTGCTGGTCACCGAGCTCATGGGGCAGGGCGTCAATATGGTTACCGGCGACTATTCCCGAGGGGCTGGAGGCTTCTGGGTGGAAAATGGGGTGATCAGTCATCCGGTCAAGGAAGTTACCATTGCCGGCAATCTCCGCGACATGTTCCGTCAGCTTGCCTACGTTGGCTCGGATATCGAGCGTCGCGGCAACAACGTCACCGGCAGCTGGCTGATCGAGGGCATGACCGTCGGCGGCGCCTGAAGCAGGGACTTCCCGACAGCCTATTCGCCCTCGTCGAAATAGTTGTTGATCAGCTCGCAGAGGGCGGCCATCGCTTCGTCGGCCTGTTCCCCGTCGCAGTGGATGCACACCTCGCTACCCTTGCTCGCTGCCAGCATCATGACCTGCATTATGCTCTTGCCGTCGACCATCAGGTCGTCGCCGCTGCCTATTCTTACCTGACATCCGTAGCGATTGGCGATACCGACGAATTTGGCAGCTGCGCGTGCGTGCAGGCCCAGCTTGTTGATGATCTGAATACGGGTAGTTGGCATGGCTCAGGGCAGGTCGCGGTGGCGGATCAGCAAATTGGGTGTGGATGGACCAAGCTCGCGAACCAGACGCTCCGCAATGTACACCGAGCGGTGGTGGCCGCCGGTACAGCCGATCGCGATACTCATGTAGCTGCGCTCGCCCGCCGCGAAACGCGGCAGCCATTTTTTCAGGAAATTGAAGATATCCTGATACATCTCCTGGACATCGGGCTGCGCCTCGAGATAGGTACGTATCTGCTCGTCCTTGCCGGAGAACGGGCGAAGCTCGGGTTTCCAGTAGGGGTTGGGAAGGCAGCGAACGTCGAACACCAGATCCGAGTCTACCGGCACGCCCCGCTTGAAGCCAAACGACTGGATCAGTACCGAAGGAGTATGCTGTTCACTGCCCAGCAAGCGCTGCTTCAGGAGATCCCGTAGCTGGTAGAGCGTCAGGTGACTGGTGTCGATCTTGAGGTTGGCCAGGTCGATGATCGGCTCGAGTAAGCGCAACTCGGCGGCAATGGCTTCTGCCAGCGACTGATTCGCATCGGTCAGCGGATGCTTGCGGCGGGTTTCCGAAAAGCGCTTGATCAGCACCTCGTCAGTGGCCGCCAGGAACAGAATGTCACAGCGGATTCCGGTGCTGCGCACCTTCTCGAGCAACTCCGGGAAGCGCTCGAGATCACTGGCAAGATTGCGCGCGTCTATGCTGATCGCCACCTTGGGCAGATTCAGATCCGCCTGCGTGGCCTGGCGCGCGAGTACCGGTAGCAGGCCGGCGGGAAGGTTGTCTATGCAGTAGAAGCCATTGTCTTCGAGTAGATGCAGGGCGGTACTCTTGCCGGAGCCTGACCGACCACTGACAATGACCAGCCGCATGTCAGCCTCCGCTCCCGGCGTCGACCATGGTCGAATACAGACTGGCTGCATCAGGGCATCGACGCAGCTTTTCACGCAAAGCCTGCTGGTCGAGCTTTTCCGCCAGCATCTTCAGAATCTGCAGATGCTGTTCGGTCGCTTCCTGCGGTACCAGCAGCACGAAAATGAGATCCACGGGCTCGCCATCCAGGGCGTCGAAATCGATCTTGCTCTCCAGTTGAAGCAGGGCGCCGATGGCCTTCGTGCAATTGGCAATCCGGCAATGGGGGATCGCAATGCCGTGGCCGAAGCCGGTCGACCCGAGCTTCTCGCGGGCGATCAGGCTTTCGTAGATGGCGTCCGAATCGAGGTTGGTGTGCTCGGCAATCAGCTTGCCGATAAGCTCGAGCACACGTTTTTTCGAGCCCCCTTGCACACCTGCAAAGGTGCGCTCGGGGGTAAGGATGGTTTCTATTTGCATGGTTACGCGGCCAGTGGGGCCTTATCGGTCGTGGGCGCCTTGCAGGCGGTCGATATTCTTTTCCTTGTGCTTGATGAGCTGGCGGTCGAGCTTGTCGGTCAGCAGATCGATCGCAGCGTACATGTCCTCGTGCTCCGCGTTGGCGACGACTTCGCCGCCGGAAACGTGCAGGATGGCTTCTGCCTTCTGGCGAAGCTTTTCAACCTCGAGGATGACCTGCACGTTGGTGATCTTGTCGAAGTGTCGCTCCAGGCGACCCATTTTTTCGGTAACGTAGTCGCGCAATCCGTCAGTGATGTCGAGTTGATGACCGCTTATGTTCAATTGCATACGGCTTCTCCTGGTTGGCTAGATATATCTGGGCGAAGAATCGCCCGGTGTGCCACGTTTAATCCATTCCTTCAGACCAGCCGCTTACGCTCGCTGGACGGCGCTATGTTGAGCGATTCGCGATATTTCGCAATTGTTCTTCTGGCTACATGGATGCCCTGTTCTTCCAGTAAACCAGCGATCTTGCTGTCGCTCAATGGCTTTTTCGGGTTTTCGGTCGATACCAGTTTCTTGATCAGCGCGCGGATCGCGGTAGACGAAAATTCGCCACCCTCGCTGGTGCCCACATGGCTCGAAAAGAAGTATTTGAGTTCGAATATGCCCCGTGGGGTATGCATGAACTTCTGCGTTGTCACCCGCGAGATCGTCGACTCATGCATGCCTACGGCCTCGGCGATGTCGTGCAGGACCAGAGGCTTCATGGCCTCTTCACCATGCTCGAGAAAACCGCGTTGGTGCTCGACGATCTGGGTCGCGACCTTCATCAGTGTTTCATTGCGGCTTTGCAGGCTTTTGATGAACCAGCGAGCCTCCTGCAGATGGTTGCGCAAATAGGTATTGTCATTGCTGGTATCAGCACGGCGCACCATGGAAGCATAGTGGCTGTTGACCCGCACCTTGGGCACGGCCTCCTGGTTGAGCTCGACGATCCAGCGGTTGTTATCGCGGCGCACGATCACGTCGGGAATCACGTACTCGGCCTCGCCTGAGGCGATCTCCGAGCCGGGGCGCGGATTGAGCGTCTGGATGAGCGCAACGGCATCGCGCAGCTGCTCTTCCTTCAGCTTTGCGCGCCGCATCAGCTGAGCGAAGTCGCGATTGCCGAGGAGTTCGAGGTGGTCTCGCACCACGCGCATCGCCTGCTCGAGCATTGGTGTATCCGGCGCCAGCTGGCGCAGCTGCAGCAGCAGGCATTCGCGCAGGTCGCGCGCACCTACCCCAACCGGCTCGAACTGCTGGATGCGATGCAGAACCATCTCGACCTCATCCATCTCCACCTCAAGCTCGGGATCGAGGGAGGCGAGGATGTCATCGAGTGACTCTTCCAGGTAGCCGTCGGCATTGATGCCATCGATGAGCGCAATGGCGATCTGGTAGTCGGTATCCGATAGCGGAATCAGATTCAGTTGCCATTCCAGATGGCTTTGCAGGGTTTCGCCTGTACCGGTACGCGAGGTGAAATCCCAGTCTTCATCATCGTTGCTCGGCAGCGAACTGGCAGAGGTCTGATAGACGTCTTCCCACTGGGTATCCACGGGTAGCTCGTTGGGGATCGCCTCGTTCCAGTTGCCTTCCTCTTCGGAGCTGCCGTGTTGCTCGATGGAGTCCAGTGCGACGGGCTCGGGCATGGTGACTGCCGGCGCCTCATCGTTATCGTTGCCGGCGTCGCGGTTGGCTGGAGAGAAGTCGTCGTCGCCATCGTCTGCCATCTCCAGCATCGGATTGGCTTCCAGAGCCTCCTGTACCTCCTGCTGAAGGTCGAGGCTGGAAAGCTGCAAGAGTCTGATGGCCTGCTGCAGCTGCGGCGTCATCGTCAGCTGCTGCCCCATCTTGAGGACGAGCGTAGGTTTCATTATCCGGTGAACTACCTTGTGCTAAATCAAACCCCGGCCAGGGCCCGCTGGCTTCTCGTCCCTAGGATGCCTGAAAAAGCCATGCATTTACAGGCGGAAGGCGTGGCCGAGATAGACATCCCGCACCAGCTGATTGGAAAGAACCGTTTCGGCATTGCCTTCGGCAATGATGTGCCCGTCGTTGACTATGTAGGCCTTGTCGCAGATGTCCAGGGTTTCGCGGACGTTGTGGTCGGTGATGAGCACGCCGATTCCCTTGTCCTTCAGGTGCTGAATGATCTGCTTGATGTCATTGACCGAGATCGGGTCGACTCCGGCAAAGGGCTCGTCGAGCAGAATGAATTTCGGCTCGGTGGCCAGCGCACGGGCGATCTCGGCGCGGCGGCGCTCGCCGCCGGACAGGCTCATGCCCTTGCTGTCCTTCAGGTGGTGAATATGAAACTCGCGCAACAGCGATTCCAGCTTGCCCTCGCGGCCCTTGGCGTTGAGGTCCTTGCGGGTCTCGAGGATCGCCATGATGTTCTGGCCGACCGTCAGCTTGCGAAAGATCGATGCTTCCTGCGGTAGATAGCCGATGCCCTGGCGGGCGCGACCATGCATGGGCAGGCGGGTCACGTCCACGTCGTCGATGAGAATGCTGCCCTCGTCGGCCTTTACCAGACCGACGATCATGTAGAAGCAGGTGGTCTTGCCGGCACCGTTGGGGCCGAGCAGGCCTACAACCTCACCGCTCTCGATTGCGACCGACACGTCACGAACAACACGTCGAGCCTTGTAGGCTTTGGCAAGATGGCTGGCTACCAGACGGGTCATGGTGCGGCGGACTCGGTGCGTCGACGGGGCTGGATGGTCATCTCGATACGCTGCGGAGCACCGCCGGCTTCGGTGGCCCGACCTGCTTCCACCAACTGCTGGCCGACATCGTAACGGACGTACTGACCGGTGAAGGTGTTGCCGTCCTGGTCAAGGTGAGCATTTTCAATCAGAACCACGCGCTCGTCGGCAGCGAAGTACTCGATGGTCTGGGCGCGGGCATTGACAGGCCCCTGGCCGGGGCGGGGAGTCTGCACGAAAGTCGCCGGATTGCCGACACTGACGATCTTGCTTACGGCACCGTCAGCGTCGGTATTGAGCGTCACGCGGTTACCAGTAAGGCGCATCGAGCCTTGGGTGATTATGACGTCACCCGTATACACGGCGGTGTTGCGGCGGTCGTCCAGGGTTGCTGTATTGGCCTGGATGCGAATTGGCTGCTCGCTGTCCTCCGGGAGCGCCTGGAGGCCTGTACTAGCGCAGACCAGGGCGGCCATGGCGAGGAATTTAACGCGCCTCATGTTGACCTCGTACATTGGACAGCAGTATCAGACGGCCGTCATTGAAATAGACTTGCATGCCGGTGGCGGTGGTCACGTGGCGTGCAGCTTCGATTCTAACGTGTTGATCCGTCTCGGCATAATCCTTCGGTGGGAAGACCGTCAGGGCCGAGGTGGTAAGGCGCCGCGGAAGCTGGCCGGGCAGGCGTTGCTGCAGTACCACGTCCTCCTGAAGCAGCACCTGGTCGCCGCCCTCGGTGACGCGGCCGTAAACGGCCGTGACCGTCCAGGGCTCGACGTCGCCTTCACGGAAGTAGGTAAGGTTTGGCTGCTCCAGACGGGTGCTGTCATCGCCCACAAGATGAGTGGCCCGCTCACTGACCAGGTGATAGGTAGGGGTGCCGTCCGGCCCGAGCATGGTGATTCGGCCGTTGATCATGAAGAAGTCCGGCTGTAACGGATCTTCCAGTTGCACCGGTGGAACGAAGGTCGTCGGGCGAATGTTCCAGTAACCCACCGCCAGCGCGATCGCGATGGACAGCAGGACCAGGCCGCCCTTGACCAGATAACGTGGTGGTTCAAGCTTCACAGATAGGGCGCCCTTGCCTGAGCGAGCGTTCCCTGAGCGCGCATGATCAGCTCACAGAATTCCCGGGCAGCGCCCAGGCCGCCGGCTGCCAGCGTGACTCCATGAGCGTGCTCGCGAACGAAGGAGTCGGCGGTTGCGACTGCCATGCCCAAACCTACCCGCCGCATGACCGGCAAATCAGGGAGGTCGTCGCCCAGAAAGGCGATGCACTCCATGGGAACAGGCAGGCGCTGACGCAGTTCATCCAGCGCTGTGAGCTTGTCTTCGCGACCCTGGATCAGGTGCTTGATGCCAAGGTTCGCGGCCCGACGCTCGACCAGCGGCGAATTGCGTCCGCTGATGATGGCTACTTGCACGCCACTTGCAATGAGCATCTTGATGCCGTGGCCGTCCAGCGTATTGAATGACTTGAATTCGGTGCCATCCGGCATGAAATACAGACGCCCGTCGGTGAGCACGCCGTCGACATCGAAGACCGCCAGTCGAATCATGGCGGCTCGCTCATTCAGCGTAATCAGTCGTTCGCTCATACCACCCCCGCCCGCAACAGGTCATGCATGTTCAGAGCGCCGACTGGCCGACCTTGTTCATCGATGACAAACAATCCGCTGATCTTGGCGTCTTCCATCACTTTCAGTGCTTCTGCAGCGAGCACGCCCTGTTGCACTGTCTTGCAGCGCGGTGTCATGACTGCGGAGATCGGGCTCTGGTGGATGTCGACTCCGTGGTCCAGGGCTCGGCGCAGATCCCCATCGGTGAAGATTCCGGCGAGGGTGCCGTCGGGATTGGCAATGCCGGTCAAACCGAGGCCCTTTCGGGTCATTTCCAGCAGGGCATCGCGTAGACTGGTGTCGGGATTCACCATCGGCATGCGTTCACCGACGTGCATGATGTCGTCAACCAGTAGCAGAAGGCGTCGACCCAACGTGCCGCCTGGATGCGAGAAGGCAAAGTCTTCGGCGCTGAAGCCGCGGGCTTCGAGCAGGGCGATTGCCAGAGCATCTCCCATCACCAGTGCGGTGGTCGTGCTCGAGGTTGGAGCCAGGTTGAGGGGGCAGGCTTCCATCTCGACTCCGGTGTGCAGATTGGCGACTGCAGCGCGGGCCAGCGTCGATGACGGGTTGCCGGTGATACTTATAAGCGGAACCGCCAAACGCTTGAGGAGCGGCAAAAGGGTGACCAGCTCTGCGGTGTTCCCCGAGTTGGAAAGCGCGATGACCACATCCTTGCCGGTGATCATGCCCATGTCTCCATGGCTGGCTTCGCCCGGATGCACGAAAAATGCAGGCGAACCGGTGCTTGCCAGCGTCGCCGCAATCTTCTTGCCAATGTGCCCGGATTTGCCCATGCCGGTCACGACGATGCGAGCCGAGCAGGCCAGAAGCGTCTGGCAGGCTGTCACGAAGTGATCGTCGAGCCGAGTCAGAAGGCTGTCTACCGCGTCGCGCTCCATGCTGATGGAGCGGCGCGCCGAGGCGATGTAGTCGAAGTCGGGCATGGTCCGCCAGGTTGGTTACGATTGAGGCTGCGAGTATAGCGTCTTGTGGCGAGTAACTCACCTGCTCGCCGGTCATGGCGGGCTTCGCCCGGGGAGCAGTTTCGGTAAGAGGATATTGCACAGCTTGGGGCTGGCAGGGGTAGCTGGTATATTAGCGCGTCCAATTTGGCCGTCATGCGCCGGTAACACTGTTCAGGTCCAGCTTATTTATGAGCGTTTCCCCGGATTATATCGTCGATTTCCAGCAGGTTACCTTTACGCGAGGCGACCGTGTGATCTTCGATAACGTCGATATCCGCATCCCGCGTGGCAAGGTGACGGGGATCATGGGGCCGTCCGGTTGCGGCAAGACCACGCTCCTCCGGCTTATCGGCGCGCAGCTGCGTCCCGACAGCGGGGCGATTCTGGTCAACGGTCAGAACATACCCCAGCTGGGGCGCGAAGATCTGTTCGAGGCCCGCCAGCACATGGGCATGCTGTTCCAGTCGGGCGCCCTGTTTACCGACATGAACGTGTTCGAGAACGTCGCCTTCCCATTGCGGGTACACACCCAGCTGCCCGAAGACATGGTTCGTGACATCGTCCTGTTGAAACTGCAGGCGGTGGGGTTGCGTGGCGCCCATCAGCTCATGCCCGACGAGCTTTCCGGAGGCATGAAACGCCGGGTCGCATTGGCGCGAGCGATAGCGCTGGACCCTGAACTGATGATGTATGACGAACCCTTCGTCGGTCAGGACCCGATTTCGATGGGGGTGCTCGTGCGCCTGATCCGGTTACTCAATGACGCGCTGGGGCTGACCAGTATCGTGGTCTCGCACGACCTGACCGAGACGGCCAGTATCGCCGACTATTTATATGTAGTGGGCGATGGCCAGGTGCTTGGGCATGGTCATACGGAAGACCTGATGCAGTCGGACAACCCGCGTATTCGCCAGTTCATGCAGGGCGAACCGGATGGTCCGGTACCCTTTCACTTCAAGGCCAGGGACTATGTCGATGACCTGCTGCGCGGAGGCCGCGACTGATGACCGCATTGACTGATCGGGTCGCACGGTTGGGCCGCCTGGGAATCGACTTCATCGGTTCGCTGGGTCGTTCAGGTGTATTCCTTTTCCAGGCGCTGGCGGGTCGCTCCAGCTTTGGCAACGCCTTCGAGCTGCTGGTCAAACAGCTGTTTTCGCTTGGTGTCCTGTCGCTGGCGATCATCGTCGTATCGGGATTGTTCATCGGGATGGTGCTGGCGCTGCAGGGATACAACATTCTCATCGGCTACGGTTCCGAAACCGCGGTGGGGCAGATGGTGGCCCTGACGCTGCTGCGCGAGCTGGGACCGGTAGTGACCGCACTGCTGTTCGCCGGCCGTGCCGGCTCGGCCCTGACCGCAGAAATCGGCCTTATGAAGGCAACCGAGCAGTTGTCGAGCCTGGAAATGATTGGCGTCGATCCGTTGAAATACGTCATTGCGCCCCGCTTCTGGGCCGGGTTCATCTGCATGCCGCTGCTGGCGATGATTTTCTGTGTGGTCGGCATCTGGGGTGGCGCCATGGTCGCTGTCGACTGGCTGGGCGTCTACTCAGGCTCCTACTGGGGCAACATGCAGAGCGCCGTAGAGTTTGGCAACGACGTCCTGAACGGTCTCATCAAGGCTGTGGCCTTCGCCTTCGTCGTTACCTGGATTGCGGTGTTCCAGGGCTATGACTGCGAACCGACTTCCGAAGGCATCAGTCGGGCTACCACCCGCACTGTCGTCTATGCGTCCCTGGCTGTCCTCGGCCTGGACTTCATCCTTACCGCCCTGATGTTCTGATATTGAAGGAAAGCACGATGCGTATGCGTACTCTGGAACTGACTGTCGGCGTGTTCATCATCGCCGGGCTGCTTGCATTGGCAGTTCTGGCGCTGCGCGTCAGCGGGCTGACGATGAACACTGGCGACTCCTACAAGGTATATGCCCACTTCGACAACGTCGCGGGCCTGAGCAAGCGGGCACGGGTGACCATGGCGGGTGTGACCATTGGCCAGGTTACCGACATCAAATTCGATAAGAATCGCTACACCGGACTCGTCGAGATGGCAATCAACGCCGATGTGGACACGCTGCCTGTCGACAGCACCGCGTCGATCGTAACTGCCGGTCTGCTGGGTGAAAAATACATCGGCATATCGGTCGGCGGTGACGAGTTGATGCTCGCGGACGGCGACGAAATACATGACACCCAATCCGCGCTGGTACTGGAAGAGCTCATTGGCCGCTTCCTGCTCAATACCGTAAATACCGGCGACGATTAATCTGGAGATTCGCTATGCGTAAACTGATGACATTCGCGCTGGTTCTGAGCCTTGCGCTGCCGGTAATGGCCCAGGCTGTTGCCCGCACCCCCCAGCAGGTGGTGGAGGAAACCTCCACTCGAGTGATGGAAGTGCTCGACGCCAACCGGGAGACCTATCGGCAGGATACCGAGGCGTTTCTCCAGGGGTTGAACGAAGTACTGGATCCGGTGGTGGACTTCGAAGGTATCGCCCGGAGCGTCATGACCGTTCGCTACAGCCGTAGCGCGTCGCCTGAGCAGATGGAGCGTTTCATCGAGACGTTCAAGCGCAGCATGGTGCAGTTCTACGGCAATGCCCTGCTGGAGTTCGACAGTGGCGATATTCGAGTGCTGCCGCCGTCCGGGCGTGGTGAGCAGTCGCCTGATCGCGCGAGCGTCAACATGGAGATTCGAGCCAACAACGGCAACGTTTATCCGGTTACCTACACCATGGTCAATCTGGATGGCCAGTGGAAGGTACGCAATGTCATCGTCGAAGGCATCAATATCGGTCTGCTGTTCCGTGACCAGTTCGCCCAGGCGATGCAGAGCAATCGCAACAACCTGGATCGCGTGATCGACAACTGGGGCGGTGTGGTTGCCGAATCCCGTGACGTAGTCGGGGCAAATCAGTGAGTGCGTCCGCGCTGGCTGCCGGACCGGGTCTGGTCAGGTTGGAGGGTGACCTGAACTTTGCCGGCGCTGTGCCGCTGCGCCTCGAACTCGAACGCGCGCTGGCGACTGCCGGCAGTCAGGTTACGCTCGATTTTGGCGGTGTGCTGCGCTCCAATAGTGTCGGCCTTTCGCTGATCCTGCTTGCGGCACGTCAGCTCGAGGAGCGGGGCGGCAGTCTCCGGGTGAGCAGGATCCCGAGCGGACTGAAGAGTATCGCCTCGGTATGCGAGCTCGATGAATGGCTTGCCTCGATCACCGTCGAAGCGCCGACCGAAGCCTGAATCAGGAGATGTTTGATGCAATCTATTGAAGTGAAGCAGTTGATCGAAGCAGAATTGCCCGATACCCAGGTCGAGGTGGAAGGTGAAGGCTGCAACTTCCAGCTCAACGTTATCAGCGACCAGCTCGCTGCGCTGTCGCCGGTCAAGCGTCAGCAGCAAATCTATGCGTTGCTCAACAAACAGATCGCCGATGGCAGCATTCACGCCATCACCATGAAGTTCTTCAGCCGAGAAGCCTGGGCCAGCCGCGGCTGAGCGCCCCACAGATAGAGATCCGTATGGACAAATTGAGCATCACCGGCGGCAACCGACTGAACGGTGAGATCCGCATTTCCGGTGCCAAGAACTCGGCCCTGCCCATCCTGGCCGCCACGCTTCTGGCTGACGAGCCGGTGACCCTCTGTAACCTGCCGCATCTGCACGACATCACCACGATGATCGAGCTCTTCGGTCGCATGGGTGTGCAGCCGATTCTCGACGAACGCATGAATGTCGAGGTCGACCCGACCAACATCCAGACGCTGATCGCGCCCTACGAGCTGGTCAAGACCATGCGCGCCTCGATCCTGGTGCTGGGCCCGCTGGTTGCGCACTTCGGTCAGGCGGAAGTAGCCCTGCCAGGCGGTTGCGCGATCGGCTCGCGGCCGGTTGATCTGCATATTCGCGGTCTCGAGGCCATGGGGGCCGAGATCTCGGTCGATGGCGGCTACATCAAGGCCAAGGCGCCCGAAGGCGGGCTGCGTGGCGCGCATTTCTTTTTCGATACCGTGAGTGTGACCGGTACCGAAAACATTCTGATGGCGGCGACCCTGGCCAAGGGACGCACGGTACTGGAAAACGCCGCCCGTGAGCCAGAGGTGGTCGATCTGGCCGAATGCCTGATCGCCATGGGTGCGCAGATTTCCGGTCACGGAACCGCAACCATCGTGATCGACGGCGTACCGCGGCTGCACGGTGCGCGCTATTCGGTCATGCCTGACCGTATCGAAACCGGCACTTATCTGGTCGCTGCTGCGGCAACCCGCGGCCGGGTCAAGCTCAAGGATACCGATCCCACCATTCTCGAGGCCGTGCTGCTCAAGCTGGAGGAGGCGGGCGCTCATATCGAGTCAGGCAAGAACTGGATCAGCCTGGACATGAAAGGTAATCGGCCGAAGGCGATCAGCCTGCGTACTGCCCCGTATCCGGCCTTTCCGACCGACATGCAGGCGCAGTTCATCGCCATGAACGCGGTGGCCGAAGGGGTGGGCACCGTAGTCGAAACGATCTTCGAAAATCGCTTCATGCACGTTCAGGAAATGAACCGCATGGGCGCGCGTATCGCAATCGAGGGCAATACGGCCATCGTCACCGGTGTCGAACAGCTCAAGGGTGCGCCAGTCATGGCCACGGACCTGCGCGCTTCGGCCAGCCTGGTAATCGCCGGCCTGGTCGCCGAAGGTGACACGCTCGTCGATCGCATCTATCACGTCGATCGCGGCTACGAGTGCATCGAAGAGAAGCTGCAGACACTGGGCGCGAGCATCCGGAGGGTGCCAGCCCGATGAACGACAGTCTTACCATTGCCCTGTCCAAGGGCCGTATACTGGATGACACCCTCCCGCTCCTGAAGCTGGCGGGCATCGAGCCGCTCGAAGATCTTGAAAAGAGCCGCAAGCTGATCTTCGACACCAGCGATCCCGGCGTGCGCCTGCTGATCATCCGTGCCACCGACGTGCCGACCTACGTCGAGCAGGGCGCCGCAGACCTGGGCGTCGCCGGCAAGGATGTGCTGATGGAGTATGGCAGCCAGGGCCTCTACGAGCCGCTGGACCTGAAGATCGCCAACTGCAGGCTGATGACTGCGGGCCCCGTGAACACGCCCGAGCCCCGGGGGCGCCTGCGGGTGGCTACCAAGTTCGTCAACGTCGCGCGGCGCTATTACGCCGAGCAGGGCCGGCAGGTCGAAGTCATAAAGCTGTACGGCTCCATGGAGCTGGCGCCCCTGGTGGGTCTGGCCGACAAGATCATCGATGTGGTAGACACTGGTAATACGCTCAAGGCCAATGGCCTGGAACCGCAGGAGCTGATCGCACACATCAGCTCTCGCCTGATCGTCAACAAGGCTTCGATGAAGATGAAGCACGAGCGCATCAAGGCGCTCATCGATGTGCTGGCGACTGCCGTTGCGCAGCGCCAGAGCTGAAAAAACTCCCTAGTGCCCACCGAGGACGCCATCATGAATATGCCGTTGAAAATCGCCCGTCTGAATGTCAATCAGGCCGATTTCAACCATCATCTTGACGCCCTGCTGGCGTGGGAGGGCGTATCCGACAAGGCGGTGAACGAGCGGGTTGAAGAAATCATTGCGGCGGTACGCCAGCGTGGCGACGCCGCGGTTGTCGAGTACACGGGGCGTTTCGATGGACTGGATGTCCGAAGCATGGCCGAGCTCACCCTGGACCAGTCGCGCCTGGAGCTGGCGCTGGAGCGCATCACGCCCGAGCAGCGCGTGGCGCTGGAAACCGCAGCCGAGCGCGTGCGCCGTTATCACGAACACCAGCGTCAGGAATCCTGGCGCTACACCGAGTCCGACGGCACCGTGCTTGGCCAGCAGATCACCGCGCTGGACCGTGTTGGTATCTACGTGCCCGGCGGCAAGGCGTCCTACCCCTCATCAGTGCTGATGAACGCCATTCCGGCCAAGGTCGCCGGCGTGTCTGAAGTCATCATGGTGGTGCCCACCCCGCGTGGCGAAATCAACGAGCTGGTGCTCGCCGCCGCCTGTCTCGCCGGAGTCGATCGGGTGTTCACCATTGGTGGCGCGCAGGCCGTGGCCGCGCTGGCCTATGGTACCGACAGCGTGCCGCAGGTCGACAAGATCGTCGGCCCGGGCAATATCTACGTAGCCACCGCCAAGCGTGCTGTATTCGGCCAGGTCGGCATCGACATGATCGCCGGACCGTCCGAGATCCTGGTGATCTGTGACGGCCAGACCGATCCGGACTGGATCGCCATGGACCTGTTCTCCCAGGCCGAACACGACGAGGACGCCCAGTCGATTCTGCTTTCGCCGGACGCGGCTTTCCTGGATGCAGTGCAGGCCAGTCTGGATCGGCTTATCGGTGACCTCGAGCGTGCGGACATGGTGCGGATCTCGCTGGAAACCCGCGGCGCGCTGATCAAGGTCGATAGTCTCGAGCAGGCCTGCGAGGTCTCCAACCGCATCGCGCCTGAGCACCTCGAACTGTCGGTCGCCGACCCGGAATCTCTGCTCCCGCAGATCCGCCACGCCGGTGCCATCTTCATGGGCCGGTTCACGCCCGAGGCGCTTGGTGACTATTGTGCCGGCCCCAATCACGTGCTGCCTACCTCTGGCACGGCGCGGTTCTCCTCACCGCTGGGTGTGTACGATTTCCAGAAGCGCTCTTCGTTGATCTTCTGCTCGCCGGACGGCGCGTCGGAGCTGGGCAAGACCGCCTCGGTGCTGGCGCGTGGAGAGAGCCTGACGGCTCACGCGCGCAGTGCTGAATACCGGATCAAGAGCTGAAGGCGCACAGTCATGAGTCGATTCTGGAGTCCTTTCGTCAAGACCCTGGTGCCCTATGTTCCGGGGGAGCAACCCAAGCTGGACAATCTGGTCAAGCTGAACACCAACGAGAACCCCTATGGCCCATCGCCGAAGGTGATCGAGGCGATCCGCGGGCAGCTCGATGACAGCCTGCGGCTTTATCCGGCGCCCAATGCCGACGATCTCAAGGCGGAAATCGCCGCCTATTACGGCGTGACGTCGGCCCAGGTATTCGTGGGCAACGGTTCGGACGAGGTGCTGGCACATGTTTTCCATGGACTGTTTCAACATGGCAAGGCGGTGCTCTTTCCGGATATCAGCTACAGCTTTTATCCGGTCTACTGCGGCTTGTACGGCATCGAGGCGCAAACCGTGCCACTGGCCGAAGACTTCAGCATCCGCGCAGAAGACTACTCGCAGCCCAACGGCGGCATCATCTTTCCCAACCCGAACGCGCCGACGGGCATATTGCTGGGGCTGGAGGCGGTCGAGCGGATTCTGGCCGCCAACCCGGATTCGGTCGTAGTGGTGGACGAAGCTTACGTCGACTTTGGTGGGCAGACCGCGATCACGCTGGTTAATCGGTATCCTAACCTGCTCGTCACCCAGACTCTTTCCAAGTCGCGCTCGCTGGCTGGCCTGCGCGTCGGGCTGGCGGTAGGGCATGCGGATCTGATCGAGGCGCTGGAGAGGATCAAGAACAGCTTCAATTCCTATCCGCTGGACCGGCTGGCGCTGGCCGGTGCGCTGGCAGCCTTTCAGGACGATGCCTATTTCCGTCAGACCTGCCGGGCGGTGATCGACAGTCGTGAAGCGCTGGCAAGCGGGCTGGCAGAGCTGGGCTTCGAGGTGCTGCCATCAGCGGCGAACTTCATCTTCGTACGCCATCCTCAGCAGGACGCGGCGGCCCTTGCTCTGGGGTTGCGTGAGCAACGGATCATTGTGCGACATTTCAAACTGCCGCGCATCGATCAGTTCCTGCGGATCACCATCGGCACCGAGACGCAGAACCAGGCCCTGCTACAGGCGCTGAAGCAACTGGTTCGCTAAGGGCATTCGCTCAGGGGCGGAAGTTGGGGCGTACTCCGACTTCCGCCTCGAAGGTCATAGGCTTGCCGCCACGCATCACCTTCATCTTCACGGACTGGCCCGGCTGGGCGCGCGCTACCTGGTTCATCGCGTTACGCCCGCTGCTCACCGGTTCGTCATCGATCGCGAGAATCACGTCACCGGGTTGAAGTCCGGCCTGCCAGGCGGGGCCATCGCGGTAGAGACCGGTAATGACGATACCTTCATTGGGCGCCAGGCGGAAGGACTCGGCCACCTCTGCGGTCAGTGGTTGTACTTCCACGCCCAGCCAGCCCCGAATGACCCGGCCATTGGTGATGATCGCCTTCATTACCTCTGCCGCCAGACGTGCGGGAATGGCAAAGCCGATGCCTTGCGAACCACCGGATTGGGAGAATATGGCGGTGTTGATCCCGATCAGATTGCCGTGGGCATCGATCAGTGCGCCGCCGGAGTTGCCCTGGTTGATCGCGGCATCGGTCTGGATGAAGTCCTCGTAGGTATTGAGTCCGAGCTGGTTGCGCCCGGTGGCACTGATGATGCCCATGGTCACCGTCTGACCAAGACCGAACGGGTTACCGATGGCCATGACCACATCACCGGTGCGGTGTGGCCGGGTATCGCTGGCGCTTATGGTAATGGCCGGCAGGTTGGGCAGATCGATCTTCAGAACCGCCAGATCGGTTTCCGGATCGGTACCGATCAACTGAGCAAGCGCTTCCCGACCATCCTGCAGGGCGACCAGAATCTCGTCCGCGCCTGCGATTACATGATTGTTGGTCAGAAGGTAACCATCGCTGCTGAGGATCACCGCCGAACCCAGGCTGGACTGGCGTCGTGCCGGAGCGGGCAGGCTGTCGGAGTAGTCCCGCAATGTGGGATTGCGCGAGGCGCCTGCAGCTGCTCCCTCGGGGGTGGTGACTTCCTTGCTGGTGAATATGTTGGCGACCGCTGGCGCAGCGCGCTGCACGGCATCGCTGTACGACGCTGGTCCGGCGGCCGGTACTACCTCCGGTGCCATCTGTATGGCTACGTTGCCGCCAGTCGGCAGGCCGATCCAGTGCGGATAACGCTGTATGATCAGCAGGGCAACGAGAAGACCGCACGCTACGGGCCAAGCGTAGTTGCGCACAAGCTCCTTCATGATTCATCCCTTGTATGTGCCGATCGTTCGGAGTGCATCGGCGCATTATAGGGATCAACACCCCGGCGGGGGAGGGGTGCGACTTGAAAACCGTCATGTGCGGCGGGAAAATGGCAGTTTTGCGGCGGAGAGCACAATGACCGAGTCAACCGGAATCGAGCGCACTACGCTGATCGATTACTGTAACCAGCTGCTGGAGAGCGATCGGTTTCAGGATTACTGTCCCAACGGTCTGCAGGTCGAGGGCCGCGATCGCGTGCGTCGGCTGGTGACCGGCGTGACCGCCAGCCAGCAATTGATCGAAGCCGCCGCCGAGCGTGGTGCGGATATGCTGCTTGTTCATCATGGCTATTTCTGGAAGGGTGAGTCCGCGCCGGTGGTCGGCATCAAGCAGCGGAGGCTGCGCGCGCTGCTGAGTCATGACATCAATCTGGTTGCCTATCATTTGCCGCTGGACGTACATGCAGAGCTCGGCAACAACGTGCAACTGGCCAGGCTGTTCGGCTGGCGGATCGCCGGTGGCCTGGATGACAGCCCGCGCGCGGTGGGCTTGCACGGAGAGCTGGACGTTGCCATGACGGGGGAGCAGATGGCGGCAAGACTCGCCGAAGGCCTAGGTCGTACGCCGCTGCATATCGCTGGAAGCGACCGTCCGATCCGCCGCATCGCCTGGTGTACTGGCGCAGCCCAGGGCTATATCGAAAAGGCCGTGGCGCTGGGCGTCGACGCCTATGTCACCGGTGAAATATCCGAGCCGACCGTCCATCTTGCCCGCGAGCATGGCATTCATTTCTTCTCTGCAGGGCACCATGCGACCGAACGCTACGGCGTCAAGGCGCTGGGTGAACACCTGGCTGAGCAATTCGGCCTGGAGCATGATTTCGTGGATCTGGACAATCCGGTGTAGCGGGCGTCTCCCGGGCATATCCTTATAACACAAGAGTATTGAGCCAAGGCTTATTAGAAGTTATTGGCTTTGTTAAACTGCCCGCACCCAACCCTGGGACCCCGTTGTCCCGCCATTTTCTCGCGAGATCGCCATGCTGGAAAAACTGACCCACCTCAAGCAACTGGAAGCCGAGAGCATCCACATCATCCGTGAAGTGGCCGCCGAGTTCCAGAATCCGGTGATGCTGTATTCGATCGGCAAGGATTCTGCCGTGATGCTGCATCTGGCGCGCAAGGCCTTCTACCCTGGCAAGCTGCCGTTCCCGGTATTGCACGTCGACACCGGCTGGAAGTTCCAGGAGATGTACAAGTTCCGCGCGAAAATGGTTCAGGAAATGGACCTCGAGCTGCTGGTACACCAGAACGCCGAGGGGCTTGCGCAGAACGTCAATCCCTTCACCCACGGCAGTGCGGTACACACCGACGTAATGAAAACCCAGGCGCTCAAGCAGGCACTGGACAAGTACGGTTTCGACGCAGCGTTCGGCGGCGCGCGCCGTGACGAAGAAAAGTCCCGTGCCAAGGAGCGCGTCTACTCCTTCCGCGACAAGCACCACCGCTGGGATCCCAAGAACCAGCGCCCGGAGCTTTGGAATATCTATAACGGCAAGGTGCACAAGGGCGAGAGCATCCGCGTGTTCCCCCTGTCGAACTGGACCGAGTTGGATATCTGGCAATACATCTATCTGGAAAGCATCCCGATCGTGCCGCTTTACTTCGCCGATGAACGCGAGGTGGTCGAACTCAATGGGGCGCTGGTGATGCTGGACGATGACCGCATCATGCAGTACCTGACCCCCGAGCAAAAGGCGACCATCCGCAAGGAGAAGGTCCGCTTCCGTACCCTGGGTTGCTACCCGCTGACCGGGGCAGTCGAGTCCGATGCCGACACGCTCCCGGCTATCATCCAGGAGATGCTCCTGGCCAAGACCTCCGAACGCCAGGGCCGAGTGATCGATCACGACTCGTCCGGTTCGATGGAAGAAAAGAAACGTCAAGGCTATTTCTAAGCGCGGCACGGCCCGGAGAAAGTATCAAATGAGTCACCAATCGGATCTGATCGGTCAGGACATCCTGGCCTACCTGGCACAGCACGAGCGCAAGGAGCTGCTGCGTTTTCTGACCTGCGGTAATGTGGACGATGGCAAGAGCACCCTGATCGGGCGCCTGCTGCACGACTCCAAGATGATCTATGAAGATCACATGGAAGCCATTACCCGCGACTCCAAGAAGGTCGGCACCACTGGCGAGGACATCGATCTGGCATTGCTGGTCGATGGCCTGCAGGCCGAGCGCGAGCAGGGCATCACCATTGATGTCGCCTACCGTTATTTCTCGACCGCCAAGCGCAAGTTCATCATTGCCGATACCCCCGGCCATGAGCAGTACACCCGCAACATGGCCACCGGCGCCTCGACCTGTGATCTGGCGATCATCCTGATCGACGCCCGCTACGGCGTGCAGACCCAGACCAAGCGGCACAGCTTCATCGCTTCCCTGCTGGGCATCAAGCACATAGTCGTCGCCGTCAACAAGATGGACCTGAAGGACTTCGATCAGGGCGTCTTCGAGCAGATCTGCAATGACTACCGCGAATTTGCCAAGGGTCTGGAGCTGCTCGACGGCAACAGCGTGCAGTTCGTACCCATGTCGGCCCTCAAGGGCGACAATGTGGTCAACCGCAGCGAACGCAGCCCCTGGTACACCGGGCAGACGCTGATGGAAATTCTCGAAAACGTCGAGATCGCCGCCGACCGCAATCTGACCGACCTGCGCTTCCCGGTACAGCTGGTTACACGGCCGAATCTCAATTTTCGCGGCTTTGCCGGCACCATCGCCTCGGGGGTGGTGCAGAAGGGTGATGAACTGGTGGTGCTGCCCTCGGGCAAGACCAGCCGGGTCAAATCCATCGTCACCTATGATGGCGAACTGGAAAGCGCCGGCCCCGGCCAGGCGGTGACCCTGACCCTGGAAGATGAAATCGACATTTCCCGCGGCGACATGCTTGCTCACGTCGACAACCGTCCGCTGGTAGGCGATCACTTCGAGGCCAACCTGGTGTGGATGGCCGAGCAACCAATGCAGCCTGGCCGAAAATATGACATCAAGCGGGCCAGCAGCTACAGCCCTGGCTCGTTCACGCGGATTGCACATCGTATCGACGTGAACACGCTCGAGCATCAGAACGCCGCCCAGCTGGGGCTCAACGAGATCGGTAGAGTGGAACTGTCGCTCGAGCGCCCGATAGCCTATGACGACTATCGCACCAATCGCGCCTCAGGTGCTTTCATTGTCATCGATCGCATGACCAATGGAACCGTCGGTGCCGGAATGATCGTCGCCAAGGGCCTGATGGGCCAGAACACCACTGGCAGTCAGCATGGCCGCCTGGCGCACGTCACCGCCTCCGAGCGTGCCGCACGTTTCGGTCAGGAGCCGGTGACCGTGCTGTTCACCGGCCTGTCCGGCTCTGGCAAGAGCACCATCGCCTACGCCGTCGAGCGCAAGCTGTTCGATCAGGGTCGTGCCTGCTATGTGGTGGACGGAAAGGTACTGCGTCAGGACCTGTCCAAGGGTGTCGGCCAGGATGCGGCGGGTCGTTCGGAAAACCTGCAGAAAGGCGCACGTATCGCCCGTCAGTTGAACGACGCAGGGGTTATCGCGTTGGGTGCCTTCATGGCACCGACCGAAGAAGGGCGCGCAACCGCCCGGCATATCCTTGGCCAGCGCTGCCTGCTTATCCACCTGGATACGCCGCTGGATGTGTGCCAGGCACGCGATCCGTCCGGTCTGTATGCCGCCAACGTGGAAGGCACCGTGCCGGGCGTATCCTATCCCTACGACGCCCCCACGGATGCGGACCTGGTGCTGAACACCGCCGAACAGGATCTGGATACCTGTGTAGACAAGGTGGTGGGCCTGCTGCGTGAACGCAAATTGATCTGAGGATACGGCGATGAAGCCAGCTGACATCGACTTCATGCGGCTGGCCATCGCCGAGGCCGAGCAGGGCGCCCTGCAGGGAGAGGTCCCGGTAGGCGCCGTGCTGGTGCAGGACGGCAAGATCATCGGGCGTGGCTTCAACCAGCCCATCCTGAGCAACGACCCCAGCGCCCACGCCGAGATGGTCGCCATCCGTCAGGCTGCCGAGGCGCTCGGCAACTATCGCCTTCCCGGCAGCACCCTCTACGTCACCCTTGAACCTTGCACCATGTGCGCCGGCCTGCTGGTGCACAGCCGCATTGCGCGACTGGTATTCGGAGCCAGCGAGCCACGCGCCGGCGCTGTAGTCAGTCGGGCGCAGGTGCTGGACCAGAGCTGGATGAATCATCGCATGCAGGTCGAGGGCGGTGTGTTGGCGGAGGAGTGCGGGGCGCTTTTATCGGCGTTCTTCAGGACCCGCCGCTGAATCAGATGCCCTGAGGGAGCTGCTCGAGGATGCCAGGGGTATGGTACTGGCCTTCGGGCAACTGACCGGATTCGGCGTGTGGCTGGGTTACCCACTGCAGGATTTCATAATACCGGCGAATGTTCTGCACGTAGTGCACCGGTTCGCCACCGCGGGCATAGCCGTAGCGGGTCTGGGTGTACCATTGTTTCTTGGACAGCAGGGGCAGATGGTCCTTCACGTCGATCCAGCGATCCGGATCCCGCCCGTTCTTGCGGGTCAGCATGCGCGCATCGTCCAGATGGCCGAGCCCAACGTTATAGGCGGCCAGAGCGAACCAGGTGCGGTCGGGTTCGGGGATGTCGGTCGACAGCTGATCCCGCACCCAGACCAGATAGCGGGCCCCGCCGAAGATGCTCTGCTGAGGATCGATCCGGTTGGTCACCCCGACGAACTTGGCGGTCGGCAAGGTCAGCATCATCAGGCCGCGCACGCCGGTGGGAGAGCGCGCATCCGGATCCCACAACGATTCCTGATAGGCCATGGCTGCCAGCAGCCGCCAGTCCAGCGCATACTGATCAGCGGCTTGCCGGAAATGCGTCTCGAAGCGTGGCAACCGTTGCTGCATGTGCCGGGCAAAGGCCCGCGCGCCGACGTAATCGAGCACGTCGGAATGTCCGTAGAAGCGCTCGATGAGCTGATCCAGGGTGCCGTCGGACTTGATCCTGTCGAAGAAGGCTTCGATCTCGACCAGAAGCGTATCGTCGTCCTCTTCGGGGAGCACCCAGGCCATCGGGCGCGGTGAGTCCAGATCGAAGCCGACCCGCACCGCGGGGTAGAAGGCCTGGTTCACCACCAGCTCATTGGAGTAGACCAGCGCATGGTCGATCTCGTTGTCGTTAACCAGCCGTAACAGGTCCACCACTTCCACATTGTCCGACTCTTCGAACACCAGATCGGGATGCTCCTGCTGCAGCTGGCGCAATTGATCGGCCAGGGTGCTGCCCTTGATGACCATGATGCGCTTGCCATAGAGATCGGTCAGATCGCGGGGTTGGCGGTTGCCGCGTCGATATACGACCTGGGGGGTGGTTTCAAGATAGGGCTTGGCGAAGCGCACCTGACCCTCTCGCTCGGGGTTGATAGTCAGGCCGGCGGCGGCGATATGTGGGCCGTCCGGGGTGCCGAGCAGGCTGTAGAGTGCGTCCAGTGTCGGGGTGGTGGTGATCTCCAGGCGCACGCCAAGGCCTTCGGCAAAGCGTTTGGCCAGCTCGTACTCCAGTCCGGTGTCACCGTGACGGTCCTGATAATAGGTAGTGGGGGTATTGCGTGTTACCACGCGCAGCACGCCCTCGTCGCGAATCTGCTCGAGGCGGGAAGGTTGTTCGCAGCCGCCCAGCATCGCCAGCAACAAAGCGACGATCAGGACTGTCAGGGGCGACCGGCTGGGCGATTGGGCATCCATGCGCGCCAGTATATGCAAAAGCGATGGGCGGCAATAGCGCAAGCTGCTTCGGCTTGTAACGCCGGTCACGCGGCAGATCCCGCAGCCTGACGGCAATGGCCTCCCTGCCGCGCATGGGGTATCCTATGCGCCTTCATTTCTTACCCCATTTCCGAGGCCGTTACCGACATGCATAGTCTGCGTGGAGCCCCAGCCCTTTCCGATTTTCGCCGCCACAAGCTGCTGGCCCGTGTGCAGGCCGCCGTGCCGGCCGTGACCGGGCTCTATGCCGAGTTCATGCACTTTGCCGAGCTGGTCGCGGAGCTGGACGCAGATCAGCACCAGGTGCTCGAGCGCCTGCTGCGCTACGGTCCTTCGGTCGCGGTGGAAGAGCCGGCCGGTACACTGTTTCTGGTAGTGCCGCGCTTCGGCACCATCTCGCCCTGGTCGAGCAAGGCTACCGACATCGCCCACAACTGCGGGCTGGCTGCGGTCAGCCGCATCGAGCGCGGCGTCGCCTATTATGTGGCCGGTGAGCTGGACGCCAACGCGCGTCAGCAGGTCGCAGCGCTGTTGCATGACCGCATGACCGAGCTGGTGTTGAGTGACATTCAGGCCGCCGAAGGTCTGTTCGCACACACACAGCCCAAGCCGTTCAGCCGTGTCGACATTCTCGCCGGTGGCCGCGCCGCGCTGGAGCAGGCCAACATCGAGCTGGGTCTGGCCCTGGCCGAAGACGAGATCGACTACCTGGTCGACAGCTTCAGAAACCTGAAGCGTAACCCCAGCGATGTCGAGCTGATGATGTTCGCCCAGGCCAACTCCGAGCACTGCCGCCACAAGATCTTCATTGCCAGCTGGGACATCGACGGCCAGGCGCAGGACAAGAGCCTGTTCGGCATGATCAAGAACACCTACGAGATGCACCGCGAGGGCGTGCTGTCCGCCTACAAGGACAACGCCGCGGTGATCGAGGGTTTCGTTGCCGGCCGCTTCTTCCCGCAGCCGGGTAGCAATGAGTACCGCTACCATCAGGAGCCGGTACATATCCTGATGAAGGTGGAAACCCACAACCATCCGACCGCCATCGCCCCGCACCCGGGAGCTTCCACCGGCTCCGGCGGCGAGATTCGTGACGAAGGCGCCACCGGCCGCGGTGGCAAGCCGAAGGCTGGCCTGACCGGCTTCACCGTGTCCAACCTGCGCATCCCCGGCTTCGAACAGCCCTGGGAAGAAGACAACGGCAAGCCCGGTCGCATCGTCACCCCGCTGCAGATCATGATCGACGGCCCGCTCGGCGGCGCCGCCTTCAACAACGAGTTCGGCCGCCCGGCGCTGACCGGTTACTTCCGTACCTTCGAGCAGACCGTGCAGTCTCCGCGTGGCCCGGAGATTCGCGGCTATCACAAGCCGATCATGATCGCCGGCGGCATGGGTAACATCCGCGCCAACCACGTCGAGAAGGACGAAATCCCGGTCGGCGCCAAGCTAATCGTACTGGGCGGCCCGGCCATGCTGATCGGTCTTGGCGGCGGTGCAGCCTCGTCCATGGCCACCGGCTCCAGCGCCGAAGACCTGGATTTTGCCTCGGTCCAGCGCGAGAACCCGGAGATGGAGCGCCGCTGTCAGGAGGTCATCGACCGTTGCTGGCAGCTGGGCGACAAGAACCCGATCCGCTTCATCCACGACGTGGGCGCGGGCGGCCTGTCCAACGCATTCCCCGAGCTGGTCAACGACGGCGGCCGCGGCGGGCGTTTCGAGCTGCGCAAGGTGCCCAACGACGAGCCGGGCATGAGCCCGCTGGAGATCTGGTCCAACGAATCCCAGGAACGCTACGTGCTGGCGGTGGACAACGCCGACTACGAGCGCTTTGCCGCACTCTGCGAGCGCGAGCGCTGCCCCTTCGCGGTGGTGGGCGAGGCGACCGAGGAGCAACTGCTGGTGCTCAATGACGAGCACTTCGACAACCAGCCGGTGGACATGCCGCTGTCGGTCCTGCTCGGCAAGCCGCCGCGCATGCATCGCAGCGCCGAGCGCGAAGCCGCGCCGGGCGATGATTTCACCGGGGCCGGCATCGACCTGAACGACGCCGTGCAGCGCGTGCTGCGCCTGCCGGCCGTGGCCAGCAAGAGCTTTTTGATCACCATTGGCGATCGCACCATCACCGGGCTGGTTGCCCGCGATCAGATGGTCGGCCCCTGGCAGGTGCCGGTCGCCGACTGCGCGGTGACCGCCACCAGCTATGACGTCTATACCGGCGAAGCCATGGCTATGGGCGAGCGCACGCCGCTGGCCCTGCTCGACGCCCCGGCCTCCGGCCGCATGTCAGTCGCAGAAACCATCACCAACCTGGCCGCTGCGCGCATCGACAAGCTGTCCGATATCAAGCTGTCGGCCAACTGGATGGCTGCCGCCGGCCACCCGGGCGAAGACGCGCGCCTGTATGACACCGTTCGCGCCGTTGGCATGGAGCTGTGCCCGGCGCTGGGCATCACCGTACCGGTGGGCAAGGACTCCATGTCCATGAAGACCCGCTGGAACGAAGACGGGCAGGACAAGAGCGTCACCTCGCCGCTGTCTTTGATCGTCACCGGCTTCGCTCCGGTGCAGGACATCCGCCGCACCCTGACGCCCGAGCTCAAGCTGAACCAGGGCGCGACCGACCTGATCCTGATCGACCTGGGCCGCGGCCAGAACCGCCTGGGCGGCTCGGCGCTGGCGCAGGTGTACAACCGCATGGGCCAGCAGGGTCCGGATCTGGACGATGCCGAGGATCTGAAAGCCTTCTTCGCCGTGATCCAGGGCCTGAACCAGGACGACCTGCTGCTTGCCTACCACGACCGCTCCGACGGCGGCCTGCTCACCACATTGGTGGAGATGGGCTTTGCCGGACACTGCGGCCTGAACATCAATCTCGACGTACTGGCTGACAACGCCGAAGCGCTGCCAGCAGTACTGTTCAGCGAAGAGCTGGGCGCCGTCATCCAGGTGCGCCAGGACGATACCGAAGCCGTGCTCAGCCAACTGGCAGCTGCCGGCCTCGGCGATTGCAGCGCCGTCATCGGTCAGCCGGTGGCCGAACAGCGCTTCGATTTTCGCTTCAACGAGCAGAGCGTGCTGTCCGGCACCCGCGCCGCGTGGCAGCAGGCCTGGAGCGAAACCAGCTGGCAGATCCAGCGTCTGCGTGACAACGTCGAGTGCGCCGATCAGGAGTTCGACGCCATAGCCGACGACGGCAACCCCGGCATCCAGGCCATGCTCAGCTTCGACCAGAACGAAGATGTTGCCGCGCCCTACATCAACACGGGCATCCACCCGCGCGTTGCCATCCTGCGTGAGCAGGGCGTCAACGGACAGGTGGAGATGGCCGCCGCCTTCACCCGCGCCGGCTTCAATGCCATCGACGTGCACATGAGCGACATCCTCGAAGGGCGCGTCGATTTGGCTGACTTCCGCGGGCTAGTCGCCTGTGGCGGCTTCTCCTACGGTGACGTACTGGGCGCCGGCGAAGGCTGGGCCAAGTCGATCCTGTTCAATGCCGAAGCCCGCCAGGCCTTCAGCGACTTCTTCCAGCGGCCGGAAACCTTCGCGCTCGGCGTATGCAACGGCTGCCAGATGCTGTCCAACCTGCGTGAACTCATCCCCGGCAGCGATCACTGGCCGCGTTTCGTCCGTAACCGCTCCGAGCAATTCGAAGCCCGCGTCGCGGTGGTGGAGATTCAGCCGTCCCCGTCGATCTTCTTCGCCGGCATGGTCGGCTCACGCATGCCGATCGCCATCGC
>JAUVYN010000084.1 GCA_030603065.1 Pseudomonas sp. | reverse complement strand
GAAGCGTGGAAATGCCTGACGCAACGAGCCTATGACACGCTGCTGCCATGCCGGATGCAGGTGAAGATCAACCTCATCGATCAGCACAATGCCGGTGGTTTTCTGGGGTGCTAGTTCCTTGAATTGACCATTGAGTCGCGCGCAGCGAAAGGCTAGGTCGGCCGCCAGCGAAATCATTGCACGCACCCCATCACTCAACAAACTGAGGGGAAGTGCACCATGATCAGGGTGCGACATGGCCAAGTCTTCAAATACCAGGCTGTAGTGAAATCCGCTCCAGCCTTCTTCGGCCAGCACCTGATCTACAGCATTTCTAATGCCTTGAAGCCTTGGCTCAAGATTCGATAGTTCGTAGCCAGGCTGCTCGCGCTGCTGAACGACTGCATAAGTTGCTTTACGCATCCATTGCTGCAGCTGGGTGTAGTTGGACAGCGAAGAGAGACAATCTTCATAACCTGCGGTACGACTCTCAGTCAGTATCGCCCTACTAGACGTGTTCTTGTGACTGACCCAAAGTCGCCTTGAACTGTAGTAGGCAACAAGGGGCAACTCGACACCCGCATCATTTCGCAGTTGGCTCTGCAGATCTTTACCCCAACTAGCTAATGGCCAAGCTTCCTTGGTGGTCGTGCGGCTCTTAGCACTGAGCAGTGCCCTTTGCCACTGCATGGCCGGTGCGCGCATTTGCGCATCCACAACCACAGGAAATTTTTGCTCATTCTCGTAACCTGCACTGATGCGCACATAACGCGCATCGGTGCGCTCAATGTGCTTCGACTTGCCCATGTCAAACGCACCAACAAAGGGGCCAAAGGCAGCAGCGATGGCTTCAAGAATGGTGGTTTTACCTTGACCGTTGCGAGCGGCTATAACCGTTAGCTCTGGGTCGAAGTCGATTTCAAAATTGGAAAAGCGCCGATAGTTCTGTAAGCGCAGCTTCTCTAAATTCACAGGCTTTCCTCCGGCTTGATCGCTCGGGATAGCAGCTCAGCCAAGTCGTAGTTAACACTGGCAATGCCGAACTCCGGCTCGCTCTTGAATGGGTGCTTGATGTAGTACGGGCCATCTGTCTGATCGCCATCCACCAGCACTATGGCGAGGATGTATTTCTCGCCCTGGTTGTAGCTGGAGAAGATCTCGTTCTTGGTCACGGTGACTGTGGTCGCGCCCTTTACGCGCCCCTTGACCTCAATATGGCGGTCATCCTTGATGCTGCCATCCGCGGCAACCGGCGGACGTGCAGTGATGTCCCAGCCGCACTTCTCGGCGGAAACATCCTTCACTACATGTCCCAGAGCCTGTTCTGCTGCAATAACGGCATGCATAGCAGCCCACTCAACACGCGAACGCGCCTCCGCATCTGCACAGAATGCTGTATCGCCTTGGCGCTGGGCCAGCAATCCAGCAGGAATCACTAGGGCTCCCCCGATCACCACAGGGGTGGCAGAGCTGACCTGTTGCATGGCTTGCAGCTCACGGGTGCGCTGTTCCAATCGGGCAGTCAACTCCTCATAGCGGCGACGTGCATTTTCTGGCTGCATGCGCGGCTGCTTGCCTGCGGCCACGTCATCACTGAGTTTGAGGTAGCGATCTGACCAGTAGTTGATTTCCTTGACCAAGCGCTCATGTACAGCGGCCAGCACGCGCTCGGCCTGACGTTCAACACGGGCCTTCACTTCACTGAAGTGCTCCGGCACCAGTTGTTGCGAGGCATGCTGCAGCGCGAGATTTTCCAGATTCTGCTGCAGCCATGATGCGTTGAGCACGTCCTGCACCAGAGCAATTTCCTCAGGCTTGATCGGCAACAGATCCAGGTGCGGCGCCCAGCCCGCGTTGCTGCTTTGCCCCTGCGGGTCGATTTCAACAAACTGCAGGCGACGGGAGACAATTTGGGGCTGGTCAACACCATGACTCGCACTTTCTCGAACGCTGTGATCGAGCATGAACAGCACTTTAGGGATCAGGCTGTCGTCATTGGGATCGACTAGCACCGAACCCTGCTTGAGCTTGCCTCGATGGGCGCTGAGGGTGACATCAGTCAGCGCCTGCATCAGTGGATGACCGGGATGGATCAGGTCAGCCATGGGTTTGCCCGGCACCCTCACCTGCTGTTTCTCGAAGCAGATACGCTCGTACTGTTTGAGTACAGGCGTACGGGTTTCACCAATTACCCGGTCACGCTCGCGCAATGAAGCCGGTACATGACGAATCTCGTAGCGCGAAGGCTCGCGATTACGCAGCTCGCCGCCAACACTGGTGAAAGCCTCATTGAAGAAAGCGCGGATGAAATAGGGCTGTAGCTTGCGGGCTTCGGCCTTCTCCATTTCCTCTTTGACGGCATACAGCTGATCGAGACTCATGTGTTGCTCGACCAGTGCATTGCGACGGAGGATTTCACGCAAGTGCTCGGTGTCCAGCGCCCCATCGATGACCTGGCTTTGCCGTGCACGCACTTCAGGGGAGTCGCCGTAACGAATAGCTTCGATCAGCAGATCCTTAAGCGATACGTTGTCGAACGCCTCGCCAAGGATGTCGAACACCTTGCCGCCCAAAGCCTGCTTTTCGATTTCCAGCTTCTCGAACAATTTTTGGAATACTTCACCTTCGCGGGTCTCATTGGCAACGATGTTCCACAGGTGGCAAACCTGATCCTGGCCAATACGGTGAATACGGCCGAAACGCTGTTCCAGGCGGTTGGGGTTCCAGGGCAGGTCATAGTTCACCATTAGATTGGCGTTCTGCAGGTTTACACCCTCCCCGGCCGCGTCAGTGGCAATCAGCACCAGCACGCGCGGATTGTGGCGAAACTCTTCCTGCACCTTGCGCCGCTCGTCACGATTGGTACCGCCATGGATGGTGACGATGGCATCCGGATCCCCCAGCATGTCGGCAATGCGTTTGATCAAGTAGTCCAGGGTGGCGCGATGCTCGGTGAAGATGATCAGTTTGCGGCGACTTTCACCGTTGTACATCTGCGGGGAGTCCTGCAACAAGCAGGACAGCTCTTCCCACTTACGGTCACTGCCTGAAGCCACTAAGCGCTGCGCCTGCTGTTCCAAACCCTGGAGCAGGCAAATTTCAGTTTCCATCTCTGCGATGGTTTCAGCAGCACTGGCTTGATCTACCAGTTGATCGGCGTACAGCTCGTACTCGTCTGCACTGAGTTCGTCTTCCATATCGTCGAGGTTGTCTGGCACCTCGATGCGTTTCTTGACCAGGTACTCTCCCAGCACACTGGCGACCCCGCCACCTCGCAGGTGCAGCCTCTCTTCCTCGACGCGATTCTCCAGACGCTTGCGGCGATTGCGCAGGGACTGATAGATCGCCTCTGGGCTGGAGGCCAGACGGCGCTGCAGCTGTGTGAGGGCAAAGCCGACGTTGTTCTTGCGCTGACCATCGAGACGATCCGCCAGGTTCATCTGGTTGCGTACGTAGTCGGTCACATCGTGATAGAGCGCGGCCTCCAGGTCAGACAGCGAGTAATTAGCCGTGTAGGCGCGCCGCTCAGGGAACAGCTTGGTGCCGTCGAACTTGAGCAGTTCTTCCTTGACCATGCGCCGCATCAGGTCGGACACGTCGACCTTGTGCGCACCCTCGCGGAACTTGCCATAGAAGCGGTCGCCATCGAGCAGCGAAAGCCAGATCTGGAAATCTTCTTCCTTGCCGTTATGCGGGGTCGCCGTCATCAGCAGGAAGTGACGGGTGATCGAGCCAAGCAGCTCGCCCAGCTCGAAGCGTTTTGTCTTGTTGACCTTGTTACCGAAGTAGTTGGCCGACAGCTTGTGGGCTTCGTCGACGATGATCAGGTCCCAGTCGGTATTCTTGAGCTTGAGCTGGTAGTCCTCGTTGCGCGACAGCTGGTCGAGACGGCAGATCAGCAGGTTTTGCTCTTCGAAGTAATTGCCTGTTGCGCACTGCTCCTGCTTCTCACGGCTGAACACTTCGAACTTGATGCCGAATTTCTCCAGCAGCTCATCCTGCCACTGCTCAGTCAGTGAGCCGGGAGATACCACGAGGATGCGCCGAGCATCGGCACGCATAAGCAACTCGCGGATCAGCAGGCCAGCCATGATGGTCTTGCCTGCGCCGGGGTCATCAGCCAGCACAAAGCGCAGCGGCTGGCGCGGCAACATGGACTCGTAGACGGCGGATATCTGGTGCGGGAGCGGATCGACGTTGGAGGTGTGAACCGCCATCATCGGATCGAACAGGTGAGCCAACTGGATGCGCCAGGCCTCCAGAGCCAGCTTAAAGTCGCTGCCTGGTGCATCGAAAGCCCAGGCTTTGCCACCCTGAGCAAGTTCAAGACGCGACTCATCGCTACGAAACAGCATCTGATCGCCGTAGCCGCCCGCACTTTTCTGGTAGACGACGCTGATTGCCGAGTCACCGACCTTGTCGACACTGACGATCTTCACCACCTCGTCGCCATGCAGGCCACGAATCTGGGCGTCTTTTCTTATGTCTTCCAATCTGACCATTGGACCATCCAGTCTGCTTAGAATCTCAGCCCTGAATAAAGAGGGCAATCAACTGTACATAGTGCCCGAAAGAGCACCTTCTGTGTCACGCTGATCTAACCCCAGCCGGTAAAAATCTTGGAAGGACTTTAAATTGTTGTGACGACGATATGAGACGCACAAAAAAGGCCCAGTCCTCTCGGACTGGGCCTTTCTCTTCAATATTGGTCGGGACGGAGTGATTCGAACACTCGACCCCTTGCACCCCATGCAAGTGCGCTACCAGGCTGCGCTACGCCCCGACGATGCTTAGGCTTTGTCGGCCTGAGCGGGTCGCATATTACATTAACTGACTGAAATGAGAAACCTTTTTTTCATTCCAGGCGGTTTTGATCAATGCGATTTCAGCACCTGCAGGACTTCTTCCAGCTCGGTGATGGTCTGGCGGATCAGTTGCTTGAAATGGGTGACGTCTTCCTTGGCTTCTTCACCTGACAGGCGCTGGCGGGCGCCGCCAATGGTGAAGCCCTGATCGTAGAGCAATGCACGAATCTGCCTGATCATGAGCACGTCCTGGCGCTGATAATAGCGGCGGTTACCCCGGCGCTTGACTGGCGACAGCTGCGGGAATTCCTGCTCCCAATACCGCAGCACGTGGGGTTTGACTTCACACAGCTCGCTGACTTCACCGATGGTGAAATAGCGCTTGCCGGGGATGGCCGGCAATTCCTGGTTATGGCTGGGTTCCAGCATAGGCTTCTACTCGGGCCTTCAATTTCTGTCCGGGGCGGAATGTGACTACGCGCCGGGCGGTTATGGGGATTTCTTCACCGGTTTTCGGGTTTCGGCCAGGCCGCTGGCGTTTGTCGCGCAGGTCAAAATTGCCGAATCCGGACAGCTTGACCTGCTCGTTGTTTTCCAGGGCGTTGCGAATCTCTTCAAAAAACAGTTCTACGAGTTCCTTTGCTTCACGCTTGTTGAAGCCCAGCTCCTCGTGGAGACGTTCTGCCATTTCTGCTTTTGTCAGAGCCGTCATTGGCTTATTTCCTCAGTGTGGCATTGAATCCTTGCTCCAGGGACCCGAGTACCTGATCCATGACAGCATTCACCTCGTCATCGGTAAGAGTGCGCGATGAATGCTGTAACGTCAAGCCGATGGCGAGGCTTTTCTTAAGCGGATCAATACCCTTACCTTCGTAAACGTCAAACAGCCTGAGGTTCGTCAGATTTTCGCCCGCGGCCTCGCGGATACACTGCAGCAGCTTGTCTGCCTCGGTTTGACGATCGACCAGCAGGGCGATGTCGCGGCGCACTTCCGGGAAGCGCGACAGCTCGACAAAGCGCGGCAGACGCCCGCGGGTGATGTCGGCCAGGACCAGCTCGAACACGAATACCGGCGCCTGCAGGTCCAGTTCGCTCACCAGTTGCGGATGCAGCGCACCCAGCCAGCCGATGGTTGCGCCATCACGAAGGATCCTGGCGCTTTGACCCGGATGCAGCGCGGGATGTTCCGCGGACTCGAAACGGTACTGTGCCCCTGCTCCACCCTGGGCCAGGAGGGCCTCCACATCGGCCTTGACGTCGAAGAAGTCGAGCTTGTCGCTGCCGTTGGCCCAGCCTTCGGGGTTGCGGGTGCCGCAGGCGATACCGGACAGCACCGGCTGCTGCTGCAGCTCGCCGCCAGCCTGGGGAATGAAGCGCTGGCCGCTTTCGAACAGGCGCACGCGACTCTGCTGACGGTTCAGGTTGTGCTGCACTGCCTTGCACAGGCCCGGCCACAGCGACGGGCGCATGACGGCCATGTCGGCAGAGATCGGGTTGGCCAGGGCCAGCGGCTCGATGTTCGGTTCGAACAGTTTGCTCAGGCTCGGTTCGATGAAGCTGTAGGTGATGGCTTCATGGTAACCACGGGCAACCAGCAGGCGGCGCAGTACGCGCAGATCGCCCTTGGCTTCGGCCTTGGGCATCAGCTTGAGCGAGGCGCGCGGTGCGCTGATCGGCAAGCGATTGTAACCGTACAGGCGGGCCAGCTCTTCGATCAGGTCGACCTCGATACTGATGTCGAAGCGGTAGCTGGGTACATCCACCTGCCACTGGCCGGCACCGTCTGCGACGACGGTCAGGCCCAGGTCGCTCAGGTAGCGCTCTACGTCCGTTGCGGCCATTTCCATACCCAGCATCTGGGTAATTCGCTCGTTACGCAGAGTAATGCGGCTGAGTGTGGGCAGCGCGCTCTCTTCCACCGCTTCGATCAGCGGGCCGGGCTCGCCGCCGACGATCTCGAGGATCAGAGCAGTGGCGCGCTCGGCTGCGTCCCGCTGCAGGCGCCAGTCCACGCCGCGCTCGAATCGGTGCGAGGAATCGGTATGCAGGCCATAGCCACGGGCCTTGCCGGCAATGGCGATGGTGTCGAAGAAGGCGCTTTCCAGAAACAGGTCGCGGGTGTTCTCGCTGACGCCGCTGTGCTCGCCACCCATGATGCCGGCCATGGCCAGGGGGCGTTCGTGGTCGGCGATGACCAGAGTGTCGCTCCGCAGGCTGATTTCCTGGCCGTCTAGCAGGGTGAGCTTTTCGCCCTCCTCGGCCATGCGTACGCGGACGCCGCCCTTGATTTCAGCCAGGTCGAAGGCGTGCAGCGGCTGACCCAGTTCGAGCATGACGTAGTTGGTGATATCCACCACCGCATCGATGCTGCGAATGCCGCTGCGGCGCAGGCGCTCGACCATCCACAGGGGCGTCGGGCGGCTGAGGTCGACATTGCGAATCACGCGGCCGACATAACGGGGGCAGGCCCTGGGTGCGACCAGCTCGACCGGGCGGGTCTCGTCATTGACCGGCGCAACCGGCTCGACCTTGACCGGCGTGACTTTAGCGCCATGGCTGGCACCCACTTCGCGGGCAAGCCCTGCGATGGACAGGCAGTCGCCACGGTTGGGGGTCAGATCAACTTCGATGATGTGGTCGTCCAGGCCCAGGTAGTCGCGCAGCGACTCACCCACCGGCGCGTCTGCGGCCAGTTCGTAAAGGCCGTCGTGGTCTTCGGAGAGCTGCAGTTCGGCAGCCGAACAGAGCATGCCAAAGGACTCTACGCCGCGCAGCTTGGCCTTCTTGATCTTGAAGTCTGCGCCCAGCTCGGCGCCGACCATGGCAAAGGGAATCTTTATGCCGGGGCGCGCATTGGGTGCACCGCAAACGACCTGAAACTGCTCGCTGCCATTGCTGACCTGGCAAACGCGCAGCTTGTCCGCATCCGGGTGCTGTTCGGCGCTGATGATCTCGCCCACCACGACGCCGCTGAACTGGCCAGCGGCCGGCTCGACGCCGTCCACTTCCAGTCCGGTCATCGACAGCCGGGCTACCAGATCCTCATGGCTTGCCTTGAGGTCGACCCAGCTGCGTAACCATTGTTCACTGAATTTCATTATCAAATTCCTGCTTTAATAAGGGCTTGCGATCGACTGTTAACGGAACTGCTCAAGAAAGCGCAGATCGTTGTCGTAGAAGATCCGCAGGTCGTTGACGCCATAGCGCAGCATGGCCAACCGCTCGACGCCCATCCCGAAGGCGAAGCCCTGATATTTTTCCGGATCGATGCCGGACATGCGCAGTACGTTGGGGTGCACCATGCCGCAGCCAAGCACTTCCAGCCAGTCGGCCTTCTCTTCTCCGTTTCTTTTCACCACGCGGCGAATGTCCACCTCGGCGGACGGTTCGGTGAAGGGGAAGAACGAGGGACGGAAGCGCACTTCCAGATCCGCTTCGAAGAACTCGCGCAGGAAGGTGACGATGGTGCCCTTCAGATCGGCGAAGCTGATGTGCTCGTCGATCAGCAGACCCTCGACCTGGTGAAACATGGGCGAGTGGGTCTGATCGGAGTCGCAGCGATAGACACGGCCCGGACAGATGATCCGGATCGGCGGCTGGCGGCTCTCCATGGTGCGTACCTGTACCGGCGAGGTATGGGTGCGCAGCAGGGTGTTGGCGTTGAAATAGAAGGTGTCGTGCATTGCCCGGGCCGGGTGGTGGCCGGGAATGTTGAGCGCCTCGAAGTTATGGTAGTCGTCCTCGACTTCGGGGCCTTCCTCGACGGTATAACCGACGTGGGTAAAGAATTCTTCGATCCGCTCCATGGTGCGGGTGACCGGGTGCAGCCCGCCATTGACCTGACCACGGCCCGGCAGGGTGACGTCGACCCGCTCTGCCGCCAGCTTCTCATTGAGTGCGGCGGCTTCCATGTCGGATTTGCGCGCGTTGAGCACGCCCTGTACGCGGTCCTTGGCCTCGTTGACCAGCGCGCCGACCTTCGGCCGCTCTTCGGCCGGAATGTTGCCCAGGGTCTTCATCACCTGGGTCAGTTCGCCCTTCTTGCCGAGGTACTGCACGCGGATCTGTTCCAGCGCGCTGACGTCAGCCGCCTGCTCGACCGCTTCAAGAGCCTGGGAGACCAGGGCGTCTAGGTTTTCCATTCACACACTCCAGAAACAAAAATAGGGGAAGAGCTATGAGGCTCTTCCCCTATCATTGACGTTGCCATCCGGAGCCGGGGCTCCGGTGATTGTCGTAACGAGGGCTTAAGCCAGGCTAGCCTTTGCTTTCTCGACAATCGCGGTAAACGCCGCTTTTTCGTTCACGGCCAGATCGGCCAGAACCTTGCGGTCGATTTCGATGGAAGCCTTTTTCAGGCCAGCGATCAGGCGGCTGTAGGACAGGCCATTCTGACGAGCACCGGCGTTGATACGGGCGATCCACAGAGCACGGAACTGACGCTTGCGCTGCTTGCGGTCACGGTAGGCATACTGACCAGCCTTGATGACCGCCTGCTTGGCAACGCGGAACACGCGTGAACGCGCACCGTAGTAGCCTTTGGCGAGTTTCAGGATTTTCTTGTGACGCTTGCGCGCCATTACACCACGCTTAACACGAGCCATTTACTAGATCCTCTACCTTGACTTAACGGAGGCGCAACATGCGTTCAACTTTCTGGACGTCGGCAGCATTGAGCTGCTGAGTGCCACGCAGTTGGCGCTTACGCTTGGTGCTCATCTTGGTCAGGATGTGGCTCTTGAAAGCGTGCTTGTGCTTGATGCCCTTGCCAGTCACTTTGAAGCGCTTGGCGGCACCGCTTTTGGTCTTCATCTTTGCCATGTTCGTATGTCTCCGCATAAAGCGTTAATAAAGATAACCATGAGGCCTGGCGTTGCCCCGGAGGTTACTTTTTCTTCTTGGGAGCGATGACCATCATCAATTGACGACCTTCCATCTTCGGGTGCTGCTCCACGGTGCCGTATTCGGCGAGGTCGGCTTCGACCCGCTTCAACAACTCCATGCCCAGCTCCTGATGGGCCATCTCACGGCCACGGAATCTCAGAGAGATCTTGGCCTTGTCCCCGTCGGAGAGAAACCGGATCAGATTGCGTAGCTTGACCTGGTAGTCCCCTTCCTCCGTCCCTGGACGAAACTTGATTTCCTTGATCTGGATCTGCTTCTGATTCTTGCGGGCAGCAGCCTGCTGTTTCTTCTTTTCGAAGATGTGCTTGCCGTAGTCCATGACCCGGCAGACAGGAGGCTCTGCGTCAGGAGAGATTTCAACCAGATCGAGCTTGGCTTCCTCAGCGGCAGCCATGGCTTCCTGGATGGACACGATACCGATTTGTTCACCATCGGCGCCAATCAAGCGCACTTCGCGCGCTGTGATGTTCTCGTTGATCGGCGGGCGTTGTGCGGCTCTTTTGTCTTGTCTCATCTCGCGTTTAATCTTTATTGCTCCGAATTCGGGCGGCCACGCTGTGCGACAGCACGGGACAGGAATTCAGAGAACTCGGCAACCGTCATGGATCCCAGGTCTTTACCCTCTCGTGTGCGCACGGCCACTGTGTGCGATTCGACTTCTCTATCCCCTACTACAAGCAGATAGGGAGTCTTGTGCAAAGTATGCTCCCGGATTTTAAAGCCGATCTTCTCGTTTCTCAAGTCCGCTACGGCACGATAGCCCGCTTCGTTGAGTGTTTTCTCGACTTCAGAGCAAAATTGCGCCTGATTGTCGGTGATATTCAGCACCGCAGCCTGGGTCGGTGCCAGCCAGGCAGGAAAATCGCCGGCGTAATGTTCGATGAGAATGCCGATGAAACGCTCGAAAGAGCCGAGGATCGCCCGGTGCAGCATGACCGGCGTCTTGCGGCTGCCGTCTTCGGCAACGTACTGCGCGCCCAGACGGCCCGGCAGCATGAAGTCGAGCTGCAGGGTGCCGCATTGCCATACACGGCCGATGCAGTCGCGCAGGGAGAATTCGATCTTGGGACCGTAGAAGGCGCCCTCACCTGGCTGTAGGTCCCACTTCAGGCCCGCTTCGTTCAGGGCCGCTTCCAGCCCCTTCTCGGCCGCTTCCCACAGGGCGTCGTCGCCCACCCGGCTTTCCGGGCGAGTGGACAGCTTCATTTCGACGTCGTCGAAACCGAAATCCTTGTATACCTGCAGGGTCAGCCGGATGAACTCGGCGGCTTCGGCCTGCACCTGCTCATCGGTACAGAAGATGTGTGCATCGTCCTGGGTAAAGCCGCGCACGCGCATCAGGCCGTGCAGCGAGCCGGAGGGTTCGTTGCGATGACATGAGCCGAACTCGGCCAGGCGCAGCGGCAGCTCGCGGTAGCTCTTCAGGCCCTGGTTGAACACCTGGATGTGACACGGGCAGTTCATCGGCTTGATCGCGTAGTCGCGGCTTTCCGACTCGGTGGTGAACATGGCCTGGGAGTAATGCTCCCAGTGGCCGGAGCGTTCCCAGAGCACGCGATCGACGACCTGCGGAGTGCGAATCTCCTTGTAACCGTTGCCGCGCTGGATATTGCGCATGTACTGCTCGAGCACCTGATAGATGGTCCAGCCATTGGGGTGCCAGAACACCATGCCGGGCGCCTCTTCCTGGGTGTGGAACAGGCCCAGACGCTTGCCGATCTTGCGGTGGTCGCGCTTTTCCGCCTCTTCCATGCGCTGGATGTAGGCCGCGAGCTGCTTCTTGTCGGCCCAGGCGGTGCCGTACACCCGCTGTAACTGCTCGTTCTTGGCATCGCCCCGCCAGTAGGCGCCGGAAATGCGGGTCAGCTTGAAGGCCTTGAGAAAGCGGGTGTTCGGCACGTGCGGACCGCGGCACATGTCGACGTATTCTTCGTGGTAGTAAAGGCCCATGGCCTTTTCGTCGGGCATGTCCTCGACCAGGCGCAGCTTGTACTCCTCGCCACGGGCCTGGAATACCTCGATGACCTGGTCACGCGGGGTCATTTTCTTGATGACGTCGTATTCGGTGTCGATCAGTTCTTTCATGCGCGCTTCGATGGCCGCCAGATCGTCAGGCGTAAAGGGGCGCTCGAAGGCGATGTCGTAGTAGAAGCCTTCGTCGATGACCGGGCCGATGACCATGCGGGCGCTGGGATACAGCTGCTTGACGGCATGGCCGACCAGGTGCGCGCAGGAGTGGCGAATGATTTCCAGCCCTTCCTCGTCCTTGGGGGTGATGATCTGCAGCGTGGCGTCGTGCTCGATGACGTCGCAGGCATCGACCAGGCGGCCGTCGACCTTGCCGGCAAGCGTGGCCCTGGCCAGACCGGCGCCAATGGAGGCAGCCACCTGAGCAACGGAAACGGGGGTGTCGAACGAACGCTGACTGCCGTCAGGCAGAGTGATAACGGGCATGGTGCCACTCCTTCTCAGTGGTGGCCCCTACGCAAGGCCACGTGATGGAAAAGCCCAGCGGATAGCCCTTTGCAGTTCTCTCGGCTGACGACGCCGGCAGTCCTCATCAGACTGGTGCAAGGCCGCCCGGTGGGCGTTGAAACAAAAAACCCGGCCAGAGGGGGCCGGGTTCCAGATCGGATAGGCACGGATGGTAGCCCTTCTACCCTTGAAGATCAATAACTTCCGGGGCCTATCAGCCTTTTGGCAGGGTCTTGGGGCGCGAGCATATCTATGAAAACCGCCTCTGCCACTGGCGGGCTGAAATAATAGCCCTGACAGGCATGACAGCCCTCCTCCTGCAGGAACGCCAGTTGTTCCGCCGTTTCCACCCCCTCGGCGATCAGTTCGAGATGAAGATTGCGCGCCATGGAGATGATCGCACGGACTATCTCGGCATCGCTGCCACCATGGGTGCAGTCGCGAATGAATGACTGATCGATCTTCAGCAGGTCGACCGGAAGGCGCTTGAGGTAGCTGAGAGACGAATAACCGGTACCGAAGTCATCGATCGCAAATCGCACACCCATGGCGCGCAGTTCACGCATTTTTTCGACGGTGTCGTTGATGCTGTGGATAACGATTCCTTCGGTGATTTCGAGCTTCAGGCACTGGGGCGGAATGCCGTGCGAGTGCACCGCCGCCGCCACCTCGGAGACGAAATCAGGCTGTCGGAACTGCCGGGGACTGATATTGATGCTCACGCTGAAGGCGTTCGGGGTGACCCGCCCCGCCTTGAGCAGGCGCGCGACGAAACGGCAGGATTCATCGATCACCCAATGTCCTACCGCAAGCATCATCCCGCTGTCTTCCAGCACGTGCATGAAGTTCGCCGGTCCGGTCAGGCCACGAACCGGATGGGTCCAGCGCAGCAGCGCTTCGGCACCTACCAGCCTGCCGGTTCTCGTATCCAGCTGCGGCTGATAATGCAGGCAGAATTCCCCGCACTGCAGCGCCTGGCGCAATTCGTTCTCCAGTGTCAGGCGCTGACTCACCATGATCTGCATGTGCGGTTCGAAGAAGGCGATGCTGTTGCGCCCACTGGCCTTGACGCCGTAGAGCGCGGTGTCGGCGTGCTTGAGCAACTCCTCGACCGTGTTGCCGTGCTGCCCACCGAGGGCGACACCGATGCTGCAGCCGAGCTGCAGACCGTGCCCTTCCACCCGCATGGGCCTGGCGACGGCCTCCAGCAACTGTTCCGCGGCATGCCGAACCTGCCGTACGACCTGTTCAGCGTCGCCATCCAGCCCCGTCAGCAGCACCACGAATTCATCCCCGCCCAGGCGCGAAACCGTATCAGCCTTGCGCACCTGGGCGAGAAGGCGTCGGCCCACTTCCTGCAGAACCGCATCGCCACAGGCGTGGCCCAGCGAATCATTGATGCGCTTGAAATGGTCCAGATCGAAAAACAGCAGCGCGCAGCTCAGACTGTAGCGCTCGCCCAGCGCCAGGTGCTGGTGCAGCCGGTCATTGAGCAGCAGGCGGTTGGGCAGCCCAGTCAGCGCGTCATGGTAGGCCTGATGCTTGATGCGCGCTTCGATCCGCTTGCGCTCGGACACATCCTTGAACGTGCTCAGCGTGCAGCGCTCGTCGCCAATCATCACGAAGTTACTGGACACTTCGCAGTGCAGGACCCTTCCATCACGCCCTACCAGATCGACCGGCTCGTTACGCAGACGCCTTTCCCGCAACAGCTTGGCGATGACTTCTTCGCGTTTTTCCGGATAGCGCCAGAGTCCGAGCTCCGGGGCGGTCCTGCCGACGACTTCTTCGGGCTTGTAACCAAACAGTTCGGTAAAGCTGTGATTGACCTCGGCGATCTTCGCGGTGCGCTTTTCGAACAGCACGCAGGGGTCGGGCGAGCCGAGAAACAACGCGGCGAACTTGGCTTCGCTGCGCCTGAGCGTCTGTTCGGAGGTGATGCGATCACTGATGTCATGGGCCATGAGCAGCCGGCAGGCCTCGCCACCCAGCTCCAACGGCTCGGCATAGACCAGGCAGGGCTTCGTGCGGCCGTCCCTGCAGCGCAGCTCCGCCTCGGATTGCTGGATACAGCCATGACAGGCAAGAACGTCGAGCAATGCTTCACGCTGCTCCGGACTGGTCCAGACCGGCAGGTCACGGGATTCCAGGCCGACGATTTGGTGGTCCTGCCAGCCGAAAAGGGTACGAAAGGCATCGTTGACCGCCAGCGCACGGCAATCGCTTGCCCGCACCAGCACGCAGGCTATGGGTAAACGCTGAAAGAGGCCGACCAGTCCCTGATCGCCTATATCGATGTAGCTCATGGTCGCCTCTGCTATGTTGCAGCCGTGGCTGCAAGGCGGGCATTGTTTTTATAATTGAAACCTTGATAACCACAAGCTAGCTCTTCGCCAGCATAGTTACAAGCCATTGGGAGTACAAAAGCAAAAAGGGCGAACCCTCGCGGATTCGCCCTCCGTGTTCCCGTGCAGTCGGGAAGTATCTGGTAGGCACGATTGGATTCGAACCAACGACCCCCACCATGTCAAGGTGACGGCCATCCCCGGGCCAAGTATCTGATCTGAAAAGAAAACCGCCCATTTCCCCGCTCCTGAAATCCCCGCATTACCTCTATCTTTATCAATAACTTGCAACTGTATTTTCTTACAGTCCCGCCGCTCGAACGCTGCACCCTCCCTGGTCGAAAATCCACATTAAATACACACAAAACCCTTGACGCCCT
>JAUVYN010000079.1 GCA_030603065.1 Pseudomonas sp. | reverse complement strand
TCGCCGATCCGGTCAGTATCTCACCAAGCCAGTTCGCCCCCCGTGGAGTGGAAACCACCGGGCAAACGCCGGTAAACCCTGCCGAGTGGAATCGTAATGACGGCTTTTCCCCGGGTGCCATGCTGCTGGCGCATTTACCGGGACTGGATCTGGAAGAAACCGGCGCCGTACGCATATCCGATATCGAAGAATCCCTCTCGCCGGCTGCGCCGATTTTCGTGATCAATGCCGATACCGGGGAGCGCCAACTGATATGGGCGGAACTGGATGCGAACGCTCCGTCCGCTGACCGGCAGGCGCTCATAATCCGCCCCGCTGTGAATTTTCAGGAGGGCCAACGATACATCGCCGCGATACGCAACGCGAAGGACGCCCAGGGTCAATTGCTTCCCGTCAATGAGCTCTTCCGGGCATATCGCGACGACATCGCCACGGGCGATGAGGTCTATGAGGCTCGACGTGCCAGCATGACGGACATCCTCGAGCGGCTCGATGCCCATGGCGTGGAGCGCAGCGAGCTCAACCTCGCCTGGGATTTCACCATCGCCAGCCAGCAGTCGATAACCGGTCGCCTGCTCGCCATTCGGGATGATGCCTTTGTGCGTCTGGGAACCGGTGCACCGGAATTCACCGTCGACCTGGTCGGCCCTGCGATAGAAGGTTCGGTACGTGCCGGGCTCAGTCGAGGCATCACCGGGACATTCCGCGTCCCCAACTACCTCAATCAGCGCGGCGGCGTGCCCGGGGCCAGCTTCAATTACACCGACGACAATCCCGATGCATTGCCTCAAGTGCTCGACGGGGATGACTACTTCACTGCCCGGTATCGCTGTCAGGTTCCGGTAACCGCCGTGGCCGACTTTACCGACCCCGCCAGCCCGGTCACACCTGCTCGCGCCGCGCTGTACGGACATGGGCTGTTCGGCGAAGGCCCTGGCGGTGAGTTTCGTGCCGGCAACGTGAGGGACATGCAGACCGAACACAACATCATGTTCTGCGCGACCGACTGGGTCGGGATGGCCACTGAGGATTTTCTTGCGGGTGTCATCCATAGGGTTCTGGCAGACATCACGCTGATTCCTCAGCAGCTGGACCGAAGCCAGCAGGGAATTCTGAACGCCATGTTCCTGGCGGAGCTGCTGCGTCATCCGCAGGGCTTCCAGGCACACCCGGCGTTCCGCCACGGCCCAGACGACGCGCTGATCTATGACCCATCCGAGGTGTTCTACGATGGCAACAGCCAGGGCGGCATACTTGGCGGCGCGCTGGTCGCCACCGCACCGAATATCCATCGAGGCGTACTTGGCGTACCGGGCAGCAACTACAGTCTGCTGCTGCGCCGCTACGGTCCGTTCAACCAGCGCTTCGGATTCATCATGTACGAAGCCTACCGAGACGGTCTCGACCGCTCGCTGATCTTCGCGCTGATGCAGATGCTCTGGGACAGAGCGGAAAACAACGGCTACCTGAGCCATCTGGCAGGAAACCACCTGCCCGATACGCCCACGGACAAGCATGTACTGCTGCACGTCGGGCTCGGCGACTACCAGGTCACGCAATGGAGTGCCGAGATCATGGCCAGGACCATAGGTGCTGCGATCCACGAGCCGACCGTACGACTGGGAGAGCACCCCGACACCAACCCGTACTTTGCGATTTCGAAGATTGCACAGTATCCCCATCGGGGGCACGCGCTGATGATCTGGGATTCCGGTGGAGTGAGTGAGGATGGGAGCAGAGGCAACCCCTTCCCGCCAATCAGCAATACCGGGCCGAACGTAAGTGTCGGCCGCGACCCCCACGAGTCCCCGCGGAACACAGTGGCCGCACGATTGCAGAAGTCGGAATTCATGAAAACCGGCGGAGCGGTCGTCGACGTTTGCGGCGCCAGCCCCTGCTACAGCGATGACTACACCGGAGTGTCGCGGCAGTAACCGTGTCGCCGGGGCCGGCACGGCCGGCCTCGGATTTCCTTCCCGATTAGCGATGGCATTTCCGTCAAAATGCCGGTGCATTTCGTTTCTGATGTTCTATGGTCTTCAGCGCGACAATTGTCCGCTGTCTCAAGTGCTAGCGTGTCGATTCAACAAAAACAAAACAAGAAGGACAGACCATGACTGACTTGCGGCTCGTGCGGCGGCATCTGGTAGTGCTCATTACCGTGGCTGCGTTGTTTGGACTATCGGGCTGCCTCGGCGGCAGCAGCGGCAGTAGCGGTAACAGCGGTGCTGAGGGAGGCGGAGGGGGTGGCGATGGCGGAACACCATCTCCAGGCGCCACCTATTCCGCGGAGGTCCAGCGCACCACCTTCGGGATCCCCCATATCACCGCTCAGGATTACAAGGGGCTGGGATATGGGCTCGGTTATTCCTTCGCAGAAGACAACATCTGCTCCCTGGCCCGGGAAATCGTGGTCGCCAGCGGCCAGAGCATGCGCTACCTGCCCGATGGAAACGTGGCGAGCGACATCTTCTACACCTGGTATAACTCGCAGGCCCAGCGCGACCGGTTTCTGAGAGCCCAGAGCCGGGACGTGCTGGATGCCATCGAAGGCTACGCAGCCGGATACAGCCGTTACCTGCGCGACACCGGTGTAGACAGTATCGATCCAGAATGCGCTGGGCAACCGTGGGTCCGGGAAATCAGCGTGGATGATCTACTCGCCGTCTATGGCAAGGGCAACCTGCGCGGCGGTCTTTCCAACTTTGTCGGCCCCATCGTTGCCGCGGCACCGCCCAGCGCCGCACCCAGCGCTGCGCGGACCATGAGCGTGGACCAGACCGCGACGCCAGCCTTCGACATGACCACCATCAACGTCATGGACGGGGGCAGTAATGCCTACGCACTGGGCGGCAGCGTCACCGAGAACGGCCGGGGCATGCTTTACGGCAACCCTCATGAACCCTGGGACGGCGTTCAGCGCTTCTACGAGTTCCACCTGACACTGCCGGGCAAGCTGGATGTGATGGGGGTCGGCCAGCAGGGCCAGCCCTTCGTCAACATCGGGTTCAATAAAGACATTGCCTGGAGCCACACGGTCTCTACCGCAAAACGCTTTACGCTTTATCAGCTGCGCCTGGTGGATGGCGACCCGCTCAAGTACGTCTATGTCGACAGCCAGGGCGTGGAGCAGGTGCGCGACATCGAGAGGGTACCTGTCACGATTCAGCTTCCCGGTGAGCAGACACTGACCGGAGCCATTCACCTGTCGCACTACGGTCCGATGGTCGCGGTAAACCTGATAAACCAAAGTCTACCCGCCTGGGGCGGCAACAACCTCGCCTTCGCGATTCGCGACGCGGCCTCGGAGAATCCCCGCGGTATCGAGCAATGGCTGGCAATGAACAAGGCTACCAGTGTGGAAGATCTGGTCGATACGCTGCAGGAGATAGTCGGCCTCCCCTTCGTGAACACTATTGCCACCGATCGCTTCGGCAAGGCGCTGTATGCCGACATTTCGACGGTGCCCAACGTCACGGCCGCGCAGTTCAATCAATGCATCGCCAACCAGCCGGCTCTTCTTGCCCTGGCCAGCGCCGATCTGCCTGCGCTGGACGGCAGCCGAGCGGTGTGCGAATGGGGTAACGATGCCGATTCGCCCCAGCGCGGCATCTTTGGTGGTGGGAATCTGCCTTATCTGGTTCGCGATGATTACGTGGCCAACTCCAACGACAGCTACTGGTTCAGCAATCCGGACCAGCCGCTAACGGGTTATTCACCCTTGCTCCGCCGCCGTCTGCTGCCCTTCCCGGGCGCCAGCACCGGAGAAGCGGTGCCGCTGCTGCTGCGCACCCGCATGGCTTTTCAGCAGATCGCCGATCGTCTGGACGGATCCGATGGCCTGGGCGGGACCCGCTTCAACCTCGATCAGTTGCAGGATGTGGTGTACGGCAACCGCAGCTACGCGGCCGAGCTGGTGCTCGACGATGTGCTGGACGACTGCATGCAAAATCCGTTGATGCCGCTCAAGGCCGGTGGCGCCATCAATGCTTCTCAGGCTTGCGTGGTACTCAACGACTGGGATCGCCGCAACAATCTGGAGAGCCGCGGTGCCCACCTGTTCCGGGAGTTCTGGCGGAACGTGGCATTCACCGAAACGACGGAGAACGCGTTTCGCATCCCCTTCGATGAAGCAGACCCGATCAACACGCCTAGCGGCCTGATAATCAACGCCGGCACGCGCCAGGCACTGGGCGAGGCGATCAAGCTCTTTCAGGACCGTGGCGTAGCACTGGATGCGACGCTGGGCGAGCTGCAGTATGTGGTAGACGCGGGCGCCAACGACGAACGAATCCCCATGCACGGTGGCCTCGGACGCGAGGGTATATTCAACGTGGCACAGGGACCGGGGCCTGACAGCAACGGCGCCTATACGCCTATCAGTACCGGGCCGACGTACATGCAGAGCGTCACCTTCGACGAACAGGGCCCGGTTGTTGAAGCGTTGCTTGCGTTCTCCCAGGCGGCGGACATCACTCGCCCGTTCCACCGCGACCAGACCCGGCGCTATTCAGCCAAGGACTGGATACGGCTGCCGTTCAGTCCCGCAGAGATCGCGGCCCAGGCTATCAGCGAGAAGCGTGTACTTCGCGAGTGAGCTGCGGAACTCTCTCCCTGAAGTTCCCCGGCCAAGGCTGGGGATCCTTTCAGGAGACCAGGATTAGCTCATCAGTGCTGGTGAAGCTACCCGGCCCTTTTTTGCTCCAGCCGGCGTACCAGCCGCTGCAAACCCGGACGCACCCGTAGAAATCCGCGATAGGCCGCTTCCAGGCCCCAGAGCCCCCCGGGCACCCGTGCCAGTCGCGCCAGCCAGCGCCAACCGGGGAGCCGGCTCCACATCGCGACGAAGGCCTCGGCACCGACCAACCTCGTGCCATCATCGCGTTGCACATGAAAACGCGCGAGCAGCTTTTCACGGTCCTGCGCATCGATCGGACAGCCCGCTCCCGAGCTGACGTCGACGAACGCCAGCGCGCTACCGCTACGTTCGGCAAGACTTCTTACATGGGCTATTTCCCGCAGACACAGGGGGCACCCGCCGTCATAGAGCACTGTTAGCGTTTCTGATTCTCTGGGCGATGTCATAACCATTCCTCGGCGAAGCGAGTACCGCGCGTGGCGCGGTTCCACCACTATGACAAAGTACCACAGAGCGCAGCGACTATCTGGCCGCGGGACCGAAGTCAGAGCAGTCGCCCTGCCCCACGTACTTCTTGAGCACACCCCACTGCGGCTTATTCTTGCCGTCCTTCGGCTCCACTGAAAGGAAGTGGTTGCCCCAGGCTGGGCCGGCCGCGAAATAGGTAACCGGGATGCAATGCTTCTGCAGGTGCGCCAAGGTCCGATCCATCGCGTTCAGCCAGCGCTTATCGTGAGGAGGAACGCCGATTTCACCAATGTGGCCACGCTTCCCGTTCTTTTGCAGCCAGTTGATGAAGGGGGTCGCACGCTTGATGCCAATGTTCGGATCAAAGCTCTGGTCGGTTTTCTCGACGTATCGACCACTAGCATCTCTATCCAGATACAGGTGTGCTGAAAACACCAGATTGTCCGACGGGTCCTGCAGGTCGAGTAGCTTGTCGGCGTACCAGGCCCAACGTTCCGCGCTCGAATAGGACGCACCTTCGACAAAGATGATGTTGTCACGATCGAACTTGCGTACGCCGTTGATGCCCGCCTGAGCAGCCTTCGGCCAGTATTGATCGGCCAGTCCATAAGGCTCGTTCATGATGTCGTACCCATAGAGCGCAGGATGCTTGCCCCACCGTTGTGCCATGCGCTCCAGCAAATTCTGATATGCGCTCAGCGGAACGTCCTTGGTTCCCACGACCTTGCCGCGATAGCGACCATAATTGTGTACATCCAGGATCACATCCATGTCATTGCGCGCAGCATTAGCAAGCAGCCTGTCTATCTGCGTAGCGTAGAACGGATCCAGAGGACCATTCAATTTGGGCTGTAGACGTTCCCACTTGATCGGAAATCGAATATTGCGAATCCCTTTTTCCGCCCAACTTTGTAAATGAGCATTTTTCGGAAAGAAGTAATGCGTATCCAGTTTTCCGGGTAGTTTATCTGGGGTGAACTCTGCACCGGCAATGTTGAGCCCGACCAGATCGATGTTAGCGTGCGCTCCCCCCGAACTTAAAGCCAGGCCGATTATTACAGGGGCAAGCAACTTTCCGACTATATTCTGGAATGCCATGCTGGCGATCTCCGAGTTGTTGTTTGTTGGTGCCACACTTATCCGTGGCGAGCCGCACAGCAGGCGGCGACCCGAGTCGCAGGAGATTCAGGGGGGTCCAGGTGTTTCGGGGTATAGGAAAGAGTAACTTTCTGTTTCCGGCGATAACGACTGCATCCTAACTCAACACAGCCCGGCGGAAAACAATACTTTGACGCCAAAACCACGCCGATACTTACCGCTGCATGTCGCGACAATATCAACCCGATATTATTGAATCAGGGGGGCGAGATGCACCTGGACATCTAACGCATTGATCTAGATAACACTATCCAGATGGAGACATTCGCTTGAGCAGTCGGACAATACTGGCCATGCGAACTTCGACCCACTCAATTGCCGACGAACGGTTCTCGGAAAGTTCAATGCGCCAGACCAATGGCAGCCTCACCCGAGAGTCGGAATTCGCCTGGCTATTTAGCGGCCGTCCCGTTGCGTTTACCCCGCAACACCAGGCCAATCCCGCCTATCGTCATTACCGTTACCAGCGAGAGGCGCAGGCTGATACTTTCCGCCAGAAGCAGGCTGCCCAGTAGTGCCGCGATGACTGGAACGCTGAGCTGCACGCTGGCACCCTGGATGGCGCTAAGATGCTTCAGTGCCGCATACCAGATCGCGTAACCCACCCCAGAAGTCAGTGCGCCGGACAATACGGCATATACCACCCCGGGACCGTCGAGCTGCCAATTTCCGGCAAACCCGAGCAACATCATCAGGGCCAGCGGTACCGCTCGCAGAAAGTTTCCGGCCGTGTTGGCCAGGGGGTCACCGGCGCCGCGGCCTAGCAACGAATAGCCCGCCCAGGCCAGGCCGGCCAGGATCATCAGCAAGGTACCCGACAAGGCCGGAGCCTGGCTGCCAGGCAGCAACCACAGGACGAGGCCCAGCGCGGCCAGCGATAGGCCGAAGCTTTGCACAAGATTCAGGCGCTCACCCTTCAACAGTCCCCAGGCGCTCATGCTTAGTTGCACTGAACCAAACAGAATGAGAGCGCCTACACCTGCGTCCAGATGCAGATACGCCAGGGAAAAGGCAGCGGCGTAAACGAACAGTGCAAGCGCAGCCGGCCAGCTGCCCTGCAGAACCAGCCGCTTGCTCCCCAGCTGCAGAAGCAGCCAGAGTACAAGGGCGCCCGAGCTTAGGCGTATAGCAGTGAAGCTCGCCGGATCGATCGCTGTATCGCGCAAAGCCAGTCGGCACAACAGGGAGTTACCCGCGAACGCAAGCATTGCCAGGGAGGTTAAAAGTAGTGTGCGGTACGTCAGAACGGGCACGCTGCGCTCCAGCCGAAAAACCCAAGCCTAGCCAGTAGCCAGCCCTGCAACAATGCATCTTTTGGCTAGGCTGACAGGAGCGCTCTTGAAAATCATTTCAAGCGGACATCTCTTCGAACCCCACGAAATTTGCCAACTCACTGACCGGCCGACGATGAGACACGACTGCGTTGGCAGGAAACTCCTCATCCGGATAACCCAGGGCCACGCAGATCATGATCACCTGATCGTCCGGAATTTTCGCATGTTTGCGCACCACCGGAGAGTGCATGATCCCCTGGCTGTTCACCACACAACCTAGCCCGCGTGACCATGCCGCGTTTACCAGGCCATTGACCAGTGCGCCGCAGTCGAACTGGGCGATGTCCCCGTCCTGAAGCACGCGATCATAGGTCACCACAATCGAAACTGGCGCATCGAACTGACGAAAGCCGCGCAAAATCCAGTCCTGCCGTTTTTCCTTGTCATCCCGGGCGATGCCCATCGCCTCGAACAGCTGCACGGCAATCTCTACCTGCCGCTGGCGATGGGCACCCTCATAAGCATCGATACCCCGGCTCTCCTTGCTCGGCGGCACGCCGGCAAGCATCCGCTCGGTGTTTTCCGCCCGGATGCGGTCCAGCGGCTTGCCCGTGAGCACATGCAGATGCCACGGCTGAGTGTTCATTGAAGAAGGCGCTCGAGCCGCCAGGCTGATCACATCCTCCAGTACCTCCCGTGGCACGGCGCGCGGCTGGAACGCGCGAATGCTGCGCCGACCTTGTATAACGTCATCGAAATTCAACGATCAACTCCTCATCTCAATAGGTGAACGGGTTCAGTGCCCTGGTTCGAAGCGCTGCGCCAACCATTCCCGCAGATCCTCGCCAAGATGAAACTGCGGATATGACCAGTGTATCTCCTCCATACCCTGCTCTTCTTCCCATTCCCGAATCTGGCGTTGAATGCTATCGAACATCTGGTCCGGACTGGCAAGCGACAGTCCCACGCTTTGATAAAGAGCGCGGGTAAACCAGGTCATTTCAGAATCGTCCCCACACCCAAAAGACACCCGGTCGTCCCGGGAAGAGGTAAGAATCAGTGTATTTTCATCCTTGAGTCGATTCAGCCAGTTGCCGGAATAACAGGCCGAGACCACCAGAACCTTGCGCCGTACGCCAAGCGCTTCGAGCATACGGGCAAAGTCATCCGGCGTCAGGTCGGGCAGTTCGAGTCCGGGCTGGCGCAATAGAAGGCTACCATCCTTGCCACCGTGGCTGACCAGATGAACCACCAGCAAATCTTCCTCCGGGTTCATCCGCTCATCCAGCGCGTTCAGGGCCCTTGCCAGGGAAGGCCTTGTCGCTAGAGGCAGACGTTCGTAATCACGATGGTTGAGCAGCTCGATGAGGCGGTTATCCAGATCGAACTGCGCCTGCAGACCGTTGCGGGCAACCGCAATATCGCGCATGAACACCGACTCGGTGCCGTCACCACCCATTGCCAGAAAATACACATCCGTTTCGCCCGGACGCTCGGCAGCCAATGCCTGTATCTGGTCAGTCAGGCGCTGATTATCCTCCGCCAGTATCCGCTCCGTGAGTGGCTGTGGGCTCTCGTCCCGGAAGTAATCCTCTGCGCCCAGCAGCTGACCGTATTCCCAGGTGCCGGAAACGCTCCGGGTTCCTTCCGGGTCGTCGGCAAACACGAGCGTGCCCACGCCGTGGTATTGCCAGTCGATGAACTCGCCCTCGAACGTGGCGTATTCGGTGACATGCTGGCCACGCACCGGCTCGCCCTTTGCAAACTCACCGATATAGTCGCCGTAGGGCGTTTCGTACCGGCCGTGCCCATGAAAAAGATCGTTCTCGAATTCGCCCTCATAACGCGTCCGGCGGTCCGTCATCACCCCCTGCCCGGTCATGAGGCCGTTCTGGAAGTCCCCTACATAGCGCCACCCGACCGGAGACTCGAGCTCGCCCAGGCCATGCCAGGCGCCTTCAAGAAACTGCCCCCGATAAACCATACCGCTGGCGAAGCGCTGGACCCCCTCCCCGTGGAACAGGCCCTCGTGGATTTCCCCGGAATAGGTGCTGCCGTCAGGCAGGCGCGCATCAGGAGGGAGCCAGGTGGAGGTATCGCAGGCAGTCAAAAGGCACATCAGCGTTACGGGCAACGCCATCCGCAGGTAACGCGAAGAGGCAAATATCATGGTGTTTTTTGCTTGTTGGCAGATGCTGGATAGCTCGATGGTAACAGAGCCGAGCACCAACTTGATGCCTCTGTGCATCAGCCAACAAAAAGCCCGGCAGAGATGCCGGGCTTTTGGGGTCTTCGCAATCAAGCGCACGAGGCGCTCGAAGCTTAGATCGCCATGATGTTTTCAGCTTGCGGGCCTTTTTGGCCCTGGGTCAGCTTGAACTCGACGCGTTGGCCCTCAGCCAGGGTCTTGAAACCCGAACCGGTGATAGCGCTGAAATGCGCGAAGACATCCGGGCCGGACTCCTGCGCGATGAAGCCAAAGCCTTTGGCTTCGTTGAACCATTTGACGGTACCAGTAGTGACGTTAGACATGTTTTGTATCCTGAAATAGCAAGTGATGGTCCATGTGGACCGGAACGCAAGAGAGAGGCGGTAACTTAGAAACTTCAGGACGAGGCACGACTAGCGATACTACGAAGTGGAGATCTGAACTAGAGACTTTCTTTCAAGCTGAGGCACACTGTACAGCATCGTACCGATATAGCCAGCACTATCTTCGATAGTTTTGCATCGCGCAAAGCGGTGGGCGGTGCTATATGGTCAGAAAATACGTCACCCCGCCCACCACGCCAGCAAACAGCACCGACAGACCGAGAACCAGCTTCCAGCGAAAAGCCGGCTTCGGCACGTCTTCAGACAACTGTTCGTGCAGGTACTCGCTCAGAATACGCGTGTTGCGCGTGTTCGACTTGTACACGGCATCGAACGCATCCCCTATCACCGGCACCAGCCCACCAAAGAAGTCGATCGCAATATTCATGATGATTCTACGTTTGACCTTGCGATTGGCACCCGCCCGGTGCGCCTCAAGCAACACATAGGAGGACATCGCCAGACCGATCAGATCCCCGATGCCGGGTATCAGACCGATGACCGCTTCTACGCCAATCTTGTACCGGGTGAACGGCAAACCAATGCTGTTATCAGTGAATCGACTGTACTTTTCCAGCCGCCTCAGGATTGCGCGCTGCTTTGCTTTACCAGCATGTTCGATCATCAATTCTCCGGCAGGAGCCGCCTTTGGCCCGGGTTAATCCGTTTTTCATGTTTGCGTCCAACCACCGCCGTATACTCCCAATACGAAACAATGTGGCGACGCCATGTACCGTCAAAAGCTCATCGTCTCACTCTGCATACTGGTGACAATCATCCTGTTGCTGTCAGGCATCAGCCTGTGGGCGCACCAGAATTCTGAGTTGCATACCCAGCGCAACCGAATCGCCAACCAGATGCTCACCGAGTTCATCTCATTACGCGCTGACAAGCAGCGGCTGAAAGTCTGGCTGGCGGAATACCTGCTTACCGACAATACCAATACCGACTTTCGTGACATGCTGTTCTGGCGAATGCGCAACCAGCTGAACACCCTGGAGCAACTGGCCATCCGCGATCAGCTCTACAGCACTGGGGAGCGGGATCTCCAGCACATCATGCAGCAGGTAAAGGTCGTCTCCCTGCTGCAGACCAATGTCACTACGCTGGAACAGGCCCTTCGAACCCGTGAAATCGAGAACTACGAGAACGAGAGCGAACTCTGGTCCGCTTTGATCACACTTTTCGACAAGTTCCAGGACACGGACCTGTCCGCCGTTCTCCAGGATGCGATCGCCGCGCAGAAACTGCGCGCAAAGACTACCGAAGACGAAGCGCTACATGCCGTGAAACGCATTCAGAGCACGATGTTGCTGATCAGCCTGGCGGGACTGTTCTTCGCGATAGTCATCGGCTGGCGCCTGTCACTTACGCTGAGCAGGGCTCTCCAGCACCTGCTGGATGGAACCAAGCAACTGCAGCACGGAAACTTCCAGCATCGAATCGTCGAAACGGACCCTTCGGAATTCGCTGAACTGGCGCGGCAGTTCAATATGATGTCCGGTTACATCGCAGAGTTCACCACGCAGGAGAAACTCAGTCATCAAGCGACGGAAGAGCTAGTACACGCTCGGACTGCCGAGTTGCAGCATACGCTCAACCAGCTCCACGATAGCGAGCGTCGACAGAAACAGCTGCTCACAGACATCAGCCATGAACTGCGTACGCCAGCCACCAGTATTCAAGGCGAAGCAGAGATCAGCTTGCGCGGAAAAGACCGAGACATCAGCGAGTACAAGGAGAGTTTCAGGCGAATAGTGGCCGCGACGAGTCAGCTGACACATCGAATCGACGACCTTCTGATGCTCGCCCGCGGCGACGACCGGCTCCTGCAACTGTCCCTCAAGCCGACTGAGCTAAGGGTATTCATTGCCACCGCGGAGGAAACCATCAGGCAGCAGCTGCGAGGTTCGTTCTCATTGAAGGTCAGCGCCGCCCCTTCATTGCCAGAGGATGCCTGGCTGCTGATCGATCCCGAAAAGTTCGCCAGCGTACTCCGGATCGTGACGGACAACGCCCAGCATTACTCCCCGGACGAAAAGGTGCTGCACCTTGAAACCAGTCTGACCGAGCATGAGTTTGTACTGACGCTTTCTGATCAGGGTATCGGGATAGAGCCTGAAGACGAAGCACACCTGTTTCAAAGACACTTTCGAAGCGCGCGCGCGCGCCAGCAGCGAGCCGACGGCCTTGGCATTGGCCTCTGCATCGCTCGTTCAGTAGTCGAAGCACATGACGGCTTCATCAGCCTGCTGCCCAATTCCCCCAAGGGGACCACGGTGCGCATAACTCTGCCCTGGTTCAAAGGAGCGTTCGGTGAAAATACTGATCATTGAAGACGATGAGAAAGTTGGCAGCTTCCTGTCCCGCGGCCTGAAAGCCGAGGGCTACGTGACCATGCTCCTGTCCGATGGCAGTACCGCAGTCCAGACCGCCCACCAGTTCGAACCCGATGTCATCGTACTCGATCGCATGTTGCCAAAGGTAGACGGGCTGGCCCTATGCCGCCAGATTCGTACCCGACAGGCCCATAGTCGCATTCTGATCCTTTCCGCCCTTTCGGAAGTGGATGAGCGTATCAAGGGGCTTCGCGCCGGCGCCGACGACTACCTCGGCAAACCTTTCCATTTCGAGGAACTGCTCGCCCGTATAGAGGTATTGGCGAAACGCCAGGTTGCGGCACCACCACAACGCAAACTCTCCATCGCGGACCTGACTCTTGATCTGGATAGCATGCAGGCCGAGCGCGCAGGTGAGACTCTCGCTCTGACCGCAAAGGAACTGGGTATCCTGGAACTGCTCATGAGTAATCAGGGCAAGGTCTTCAGCCGCGAGAGAATCCTGACCAACGTATGGGGGCTCAATGAAGATCCGCTTACCAACATAGTGGATGTATACGTCGCCAGACTGCGCAAGAAGGTTGATGACCGACACGAGCAAAAGCTGTTACACACCCGACGAGGGCTGGGCTACTACCTCCAGGGATGACAAGGCAGGCCGGACCGGTTGGCCGGGCCTGCCATCTGCAGAGCCGTTCAGCTTGCTTCGAATGGAAGCGAAGAGTGGTGCAGAATGATGCGCAGCCCGCCCTCCTCATCCCGCTGGAAGCCCCAGGTCTTGTCCACTGTGGTCACATTACCTTCGGCATCCGTGAGCATCACGTTGCCCATGGTCAGCGCCAGATCACCGTTGATGAACACCCCTGCGTTCTCGACCTCGAACGCCTGCCAACCCTTCAGCGCGAAGCCGCTGTCGCCGGGGTATGCGGGGTTGCCGCCAACAAAATATGCCAGCGCGCCATCGTGCTCGGTACGGAAGGTGGTTTCACCACTGGCAAGCGTAGGCTTGAACAACACCTTTCCATGGCCATAACCATAGGCCGCATCAAGCACCTCCCGAGCCCGTTGCTCAGCCTGCTCGCGACCACCCTGGGTGTACGCCTGGCTGATGGATATGAGCGCCTCGCCCCAGGCCTGTTGTGCCTGCAGGACTTCTTCTTTCGTCAGTTGGGCGTGCTCCGTATTCGCTGCCATTGCCTGACTTGTGCTCAAAACCAAAGCCGCAGCGGCGATGATCGAACAAACTGGTTTACGCATAGCTGTACCCCTCTCGTTGGTTGATAGCAACATCGTTGCCGTGGCAACAAAATTAACGCAGAGGGGTTAACGGAAAGCAGTCCGGATCATTAACAGGTAGCGAAGTGAAGGTGAACACAGGATTAACATCACCCCCCATTGCCCTGCATCAGCAGCGCCAAAAAAGCTGCCCACTGCTCCGCATTGAGATCCACCTGCTGGGCGTACGCCCACAGATCTCATCACATACGCCTTGCCACCCGTGTAAATACCTCGTCATAAGCATCGGGATTGCTCCCATGCATTCTGGCAAAATACTGCTACCCTGACTCGCTCCGCAGCATGAGCCCTTGAGCGAGTCACGATGTCCGAGAATAAAAGCCCGAACGTGGTCATTACCGTGCTCTGCGGCACCCTCACCTCTCTGGTTGTAATTGGTTTTGCCCGCCTGGCCTACGGCGTCATTCTGCCTTCGATGCGCGCCGATCTTGGTCTGTCCTATCAGCAGGCCGGCATTCTCAGTACCGTTACCGCTCTTTGCTACGTCTGCTTCGTATTGGCGGGAGGGCTGGCTGCGGCCCGCTGGGGCGCCAGAGCATCGGTACTGTTCGGCATGCTGACGGTCGCAGCCGGGTTTCTGGGACTGACCGTCGCCGCTAACTACTGGCTGGTCATGGCGCTGATGGGCGTTCTGGGCTTCGGTACCGCCTTCGCCTTTGCGCCGATGGTCTCACTGCTGGCCACCTGGTTTCCGGACAAGCGCGGGCTGGTGATCGGCTGCATGACCAGTGGCGTGGGAATCGGCGTTCTGCTTTCCGGTGTGCTGGTGCCTCTGCTGCTGGATGCCTTTGGAGAAAGGGGCTGGCGCGTGAGCTGGGGTGTATTCGCCGGCGCAGCGCTCCTTGTGGCAGTCATGATCGCACTTTTTGTACGCAATCCTCCGCGTGTCGGCAGCAGCGCCGCCGGTACGCTGCCGTCGGACGAGAAATGGCGGATCTACCGTAATCCGCGAGTTCTCATTGTGGCTGGCACCTACGGAATCATTGGGCTGAGCTACATCATTCAGACAGTATTCATGGTCAGCTTCATGGTGGAAAACGGTCACAGCGAATCCGTCGCAGGGCGCTACATGGCAATGATGGGCCTGCTTTCGATCGCGGCAGGTCCCCTATGGGGCTGGGTGTCGGATTTCTCGGGACGCGGCAACGCGTTGGCGATGTCGATTGCCCTGGTGATCGTGGCTATGGGGTTACCCCTTATCGGTCAGTCCCTGCCCTTTTTCTTCCTGCATTTTCTGATCATGGGCACTTCGATCAACGGCCTGTTCGCGATGATCCAGACCAGTGCCACCGAACAGGTAGCACCCCGTTACATCCCGATTGCCTTCAGTTTCGCCACGCTATTCTTCGCAGTCGGACAGTTCCTTGGTCCGGCTATCGCAGGATGGATGATCGAGACCACGGGCGGCTTCACGCTGGCGTTCGGTTTTACACTGTTGGTGCTAATGGTGGGTTTCGGATTGACGCTGCTGATACGCCGGTTCCCGCACGGAGTGGCGGTGCCCGAAGAAACTTCCGCACCGCTTCAACGAGCCTGAAAGGCACCAGGAATCGTCACGATTGCTGCGTCGCTGCGGTTGGTGCACTACCGAGACGATGCTGCCGATACTCGCCCGGCGTCATGCCGGCCCAGCCACGGAATGCACGAATGAACGAGCTCTGCTCGGCGTAGCCGAGCAAGAGCGCTACGTCGGTCTGCGCCAGCGCCGGATCGGCGAGGTACTGGCTCGCCAGCGTATGGCGCGTATGCGCAAGCAGGCCCCGATAGCTATAACCGGCACGATTCAGCAGCCTGTAAAATGAACGCGTGGAAAGACCCATGGCCCTAGCGACCACTTCAGCGCTGGCATCGCCATTCTTCATGGCCTCGACAATCTGGTCCTGCACCTGAACAAAGAAGCTGTCTGCATCGCTGTCGGCTACCCGAGGGCGCTGATTCAACAGCGCCTGGGCCTGCTGCTCGAGCAGACGCAGCAAATAGGAGTCCTTGCTGGTAATTGGCAGCGCCAGCAGGTGTGCTGGAATGCTCAGTTCAATGGCATCGCAACCGAAGTCGACCGGACAGCCCAGCAGTACCTGATATACACCAGCATCTTCCGGTGCGGCAAAGGGAAGCCCTGCGCGAATCGGCTGTATTGGTCGGCCAATCAGCGCCTGGCACAGGGTGACGAAAGCAGCCAGACTATATTCACTGGCAAGCGGAGTATTGGCCACAGCCTGCGTCCAGGCCATGTGCAAGGCGCCACCCTTTATGCTGGAGTGCGAGACAAGCCCACTCTGCAATAGCTCATGGTATCGGTGATAGCGCAACAGCGCCTGCCCCAGGGTGCCACAGGCCGAGACCATGTAGCCGACCACCCCGAAGTGCCGGGGCTGGCAGGCCAATCCAAGCCGCAAACCCAGCGCCGGCACCGGGTCAAGGGCCCACAGCTGCTCCAGATAATCGCAAAATGACAACGCTGGGATGCTTGGCGACACCAATGCCTGGCCTATCTCCCGGAGCAGTCCGCCAGCAGGTAGCTCGCGCTCCCGCGCGTAATTCAGCACGGGTTCGAGAAAGGCTGCTGGAAGTACATCGATTCTGCTCATGAGGCCACTATCGAGTCGCTGGCACAAAATGTCAA
>JAUVYN010000075.1 GCA_030603065.1 Pseudomonas sp. | reverse complement strand
CAGCACGGCGTCTTTCTGTTGCGAACGCATTGCGACCTGCCGCGGGCGCAGCGCGAGGAGCTGGTGGGAGTCTGGCTGATGAACGTCCAGCAAACATTGCTGAGACGGTTGCGGCTGCTGCAGCTGATCGGCGTCCTGAGCCCCATGCTCGGCTTGCTGGGGACGGTGCTGGGTATGCTCGGCATGTTCGAAGGCATAGCGGCAGCTGGAGGTCCAGTGACGCCCGCGGTCCTCGCCGACGGCCTGTTCCAGGCACTATACAGCACAGCCTGGGGGCTGGTGATTGCGCTGCCTGCGCTGGGCGGCGGTCAGGCGCTTGGTTTATGGGCGGCAAGTCACGTTGAGCGGCTGCAGGAGCTGCTCAATCGATGCATGCTGGCTATGGACGGGCTCGAGCCTGAAGTCGTGATCGGTAGTACGCCGTTAGGCAGGCTGGAGATGGCAGCGTGATCAGACTACCCGAGCGTGCGCCTCAGGCCAGTCTGTTGGCCGACCTGACCCCGCTGCTGGATGTGATATTCATCATCCTGGTGTTCTCTCTGTTGACCGCCAATACACCGCTCCTGTCGTTGCCCATGCAACTGCCCAGCTCCAGTGACCAGGCGCCAGCAGCTGTCGAGGCAGGCGAACGCCGACAGCTGCTGCTACGCGCCGATGACACTTGGCAACTGGACGGACGATCTTTCACGAGTCTGGAGCAGTTGCGTAGCGCAGCCGAGCTGAGCGGAGCGGATCGGCTGGATATTGCGGCTGACCGGGACGCCAGTGCTGATGGGCTGGTTCGACTACTGGCCTGGCTTGCCTCTGTCGGGCTGACTGATACGCGTTTGTTGATGGATTCAGATGATGAATAGACCAATGCTGTTCGTGCTTGCCATTTTATTCTGGTTTGCTCAGCCGGCATCTGCCGCATCGCTGCGCATCGTCAGTGCCGGCGCCAGCGTCACTGCTATCGTTCAGGCACTGGAGCTTGACGCCCATCTGGTCGGCGTTGACAGTACCAGCCAGCCTCTGCTGGAGGACCGCCAGCTGCCTGATATCGGCTATCCGAGGCAGGTCGGCGCTGAGGGTCTGTTGTCACTGCGGCCCGATGTGCTGCTTGCGAGCGAAGAAACCGGCCCACCGGCAGTGCTCGCCCAGCTTCGACATGCCGGGGTCGAGGTTGTCGTTCTGCCGGTAACCCCGACACTCGAGACGCTGTTCGGTAACATCGAGACGCTCGGCGAGCGTTTCGATCGGCGCGTTACGGCGCGCACCATCGTGCAGGGTCTGGAGCTCCAGTTGGCACAGTTGCCGCTGCAGCCGGCGGAGCGTCCTCAAGCGCTGTTCCTACTCAGCCATTCTGCCGGCAGCCTTCTGGTAGCGGGTGACGGAACCGCCGGCAACAGCCTGTTGGGGCTTGGCGGTATGCGCAACCCGGTTGCAGGTAACTTCAGTCAGTACCGCACGCTGTCCGCTGAGGCGTTCCTGGGTCTGGCTCCGGTCTGGCTGGTCACCACCTCTCAGGGACTGGAAATGAGCGGGGGCGCGCAGGGGCTTTTACGAACCCAGCCAGCGCTTGCGGCGACCCCGGCTGGACGTCAGGGCCGGATTCTCGGCGTTGACGGAGCGCACATGGTCGGTGGGTTCAGTCCAGCTGTAGTCAGTACCCTGGCCGAGTTGCGCCGCGCCGCTAACAGGTAGGCTTCAAACCTTTGCAGCCCTCACCCGCCTGGCTGGCGATGGGTTTCCCGGCGGCGGGTGGGGTAGGATGCAGGCATATCGGTGGCGGTGCCGCCACGTAAAGGATGATCGATGATCGCAACTCGCCGTTACCACTCCCTGGCCATGCTGGCTCTGGGAGCCCTGCTGCTGGCCGCAGCATTGGCTTCGCTGGCGCTGGGCGCAGTGCCCATACACCCGGCCGATACATTACGAGCCCTCGCAGCCATGCTCGGCTGGGGCGAGGTGGCAGCGGAAACTAGATTGATCATCGAGCACATTCGCCTGCCTCGAACCCTCATGGGCTTGCTGGTGGGAGCGACGCTGGCGCTTACCGGGGCGGTGATGCAGGGACTATTTCGTAACCCGCTGGCTGATCCCGGGCTGATCGGCGTATCCAGCGGGGCCGCGCTGGGGGCCGCGCTTATGATCGTACTGGGGGGCGCGCTTCTCAGCGGCCTGCCGGAAGCGCTGCAGCCCTACGCTACGGTGGTGGGGGCCTTCGTCGGAGGCGTGGTGACCACCTTGCTGGTCTACCGGCTTGGTCAGTCCAGCCATGGGACCTCGGTTGCCAGCATGCTGCTTGCGGGCATTGCCATCGCGGCAATCAGTGGCGCATTCATCGGGCTGCTGAGCTATATAGCTGACGATGCGATGCTACGAACCCTGACCTTTTGGAATATGGGTAGCCTGGGTGGTGCGAGCTTCGAGCGGGTAGGCGTGCTGGCGCTGTGCTGTGCCCTGGTCTGGTGGCGCTTGCCCCGTCAGGCCCGCGCACTCAATGCAATGCTGCTCGGTGAGTCCGAAGCCAGGCATCTTGGCGTGGAGGTGGAGCGGGTCAAGCGTGAGCTGGTGCTGCTTACCGCACTTGGTGTCGGTGCCTGTGTAGCGGTGTCGGGACTCATCGGCTTTGTTGGTCTGGTCATTCCGCACCTGGTTCGTCTGCTCATGGGGGCTGACCACCGCAAGGTTATACCCGCAGCGATGCTGCTCGGCGGAGCGCTGCTGCTGATTGCCGATGTGGTCGCTCGCCTGGTGATCGCTCCGGCCGAGCTGCCGATCGGGATACTCACTGCGCTGCTTGGTGCGCCCTTCTTCCTGGCGCTATTGATGCGCGCTCGCCGCAGAGGAGTACTCTGATGCTCAAGGCAACCCAGCTGGATTGCGCTCGGGGTGGCTGTCGTATCCTCGAAGGAGTGGATTTCACGCTTTCCGCGGGGGAGGTCATGGCGGTACTGGGCACCAACGGTGCGGGCAAGAGTACTCTGATGGCTACCCTTACCGGCGAGATCCCGGCACTGAGCGGCAACGTCGAGCTGGCCGGACGTGCGTTGGCGAATTGGCCTGACGGTGAGCGGGCTCGCAGGCTGGCAGTATTGCCGCAGGCATCCACGCTCGCGTTTCCCTTTCAGTGTGAGGAGGTCGTTGCCATGGGCCGAATGCCGCATGACACCGGCCGCGAACGTGACCGCGAGATTGTCGAGCAGGCCCTGCGGGCGGCGGACGTGGCGCATCTTGCCCAGCGAGATTACCTTACCCTCTCTGGCGGCGAGCGACAGCGAGTTCATCTTGCTCGGGTACTGGCGCAGGTGTGGGATGTCGAGGGTGCTTGCCTGCTGCTCGACGAGCCCACGGCTTCGCTGGATCTCGCGCATCAACAGTTAACGCTGGCCCAGGCCCGCACGGTTGCCCAGCGCGGCGGCGCGGTCCTGGTCATCCTGCATGACCTCAATCTGGCGGCACGCTTCGCTGACCGCATTCTGTTGCTGGACCGTGGGCGCATGCTAGCCTTGGGGACACCCTGGGAGGTGCTCCAGGCCGAGCGCATTCGTAGCGTGTTTGGCGTCGAGGTGCAGGTGCAGCCGCACCCCTTGCAGGATTGTCCGTTATTGATCATCTGAGGTGAAGATGAACACCAGGTGCTTTGGGGTCGCCCTGTTTCTAGTGTCCCTTTTTGCTCGCGCCGAGCTGCCTGCCTGGCAGGCTCCGCAAGGACACGACAATCCCAGGCTTGGGCAGGTATTACACACCGCTAGCGGTGAATGGCTCGAAGCACAGGAGCTGATTGACAGGCTTGCTGGCGTCTCGCACCTTGCGGTAGGCGAAAAGCACGACAACCCCGATCATCACGCTTTGCAATTATGGCTGCTGAAGCAGCTGCATGCGCGACGCCCCCAGGGGGCGCTGGTAATGGAAATGATTGGTCCCGAGCAACAGGATCGGGTCAGGGAGCTACAGGGCAGGCAGCTGCCCGCTGATCCGCAGCTCACCGAACAGTTGTCCTGGAGTCCTGGCTGGGATTGGGGCCACTACGGTGCACTGGTTCGCTGGGGTTTGGGTTACCCGCGAAAGTTGCTGGCAGCCAATCTGTCACGTGACGAGATGCTTGCAATTTATCGTCAGCCCAGGCCCCTCGAAGCGGTCTATGGAGAGGAGGCCCAGGCGACACTTGCCAGGGTAATGGCCGAAGCGCATTGCCATGAACTGCCGCAGGAGCGACTCCCGGCAATGCTGGCCATTCAGCAGGCGAGGGATCAGCGCATGGCTCAGGTATTGGGTCAGGCTCCCGTGCCGGCGATGCTCCTTGCGGGTGCTTTCCACGTGCGCAAGGACCTGGGAATGCCTTTGCACTGGTCACCGCACAAAGAACCACCAGTGGTACTCATGCTGGTGGAGGCGGGCTCGGACCTTCCGGAAACGTTTCAGGCCGACTTCATCTGGATTACCGCGGCCACGGTTGCCCGTGATTACTGTGCCGACTTACAGGCAGCCCCCGGTACGAATCGCTGAGTCACGAACAAAAAAATGCCCGCTCAGAGAGCGGGCACAAATCCGTGATTAGCCTGATGAGGAGTAACCGTCTGTCTCGCGACAAGCTGTTAGCTCGTAAGTCATCTCGCGACGACTTGTGTTAATAATAATCGTTATCATTATCAAGTCAAGAGAGCTCGGCTAATTATTTCATCTGCTTGTAGTGCGCCAATTCCTTGTTCATCAGATCGATGCGTCGCGCCATGCTTTCGATCAGGCTATGGGCGATCCGCGGATTGCTTTGCATCAGCGCTAGGAACTGGTCTTTGGGGATCATCATCACGGTGGTGGGGGCGCTGGCAATTACGGTTGCCGAACGCTTTTCTCGAGTGAACAGAGCCATTGCGCCGAAGATCTCGTCCTTCTGAACGTCACCGACCTTGACGCCTTCGACGAAAGCCTCTGCGTGGCCTTCGGTAATGATGAATACGTGGTCCGCCTCCTCGCCCTGACGGATTAATTCTGCCCCTGCGGGAAAATGCTGGAAACCGGTCACTGGTCGGATGTCGGCAGGCCGGTTGTGTGCCAGCGCGTCCGACATCAACGCCGCCTGCCCAAGAACGTACTGGGTGAATTGTTCCTGGCGCTCGCTGCTGGCATGAATGTGCTTGAACAGCGCATCTCGATCGTAGGGAACGAGTTCAAGCGGCTCCTCACTCATGTAGGTGCAAGGGGCAGTAGAAAGCCCCTGTCGCAGCCCTATGAGGTCACCTTCCTGCATGTAGAAGAGGGGCTTTCCATCGATGAGTGCGTGCAGCAAACCAGCCCTGAGCAGGTAAAGCCGATTGCTGCCAACTTCCTTGTACAAGTCCTCGACCGCTTCGAGATAAATCGGTTTGTCGCAGGGCTCGAGGCCAGACAGCAACTGCTGGGGAATCCGTTGCAGAGTGCCGATCAGCTTCTCTGCATAGGCGGGCTGCTCACCAATGAGATACATGTTCGAATTCCTTTTGTAATAAGGTCCTGAGGGGGCTCGGTTGCTGTATCCGGCAGTCCGCAAGGAGAGGCGACAGTCAGAGTGCCCTTCCTCATACGATACTGTAGAGATCGGGCTCTCGGCCATTGGAAAATGTGAACTGGTTCGCACTCCAGTGCGGTGGTGGCAGCTCGCAGTGATCAGCGCTCCTGGAATTGTTCCAGCTGCTTGATCAGTTGCGCCTTGTAAACTGGGTCAAGGTCATTCCAGTGCACGTCCTGAAGAGCGCCGGCTATTGCGAAGAGCAGGGATTTCGAGGCGCGAAAGCCACGGGCGCGCACTGCGCAGTAACTCGCTACCGGACCGCGACTGCGCAATTCCTCGAGACTGTGAATGCCAGTGGCATGGAGCCATTGAGCTGACGTCTTGCCGAGATTGCGCAGCTTGAGCAGTTCATCGTTGACCATGGATACCTCGCGCTGACGAAGGCACCCACGGAGCAGCGCAGGACTGGCCTGGCGAACGGAACAGCAGCCGGCTTGAGGCCGGCGGATGAATAGGCTGATACATGGTTCGGGCTTCTTTTTATTGGTTCCCGCGACCCAGTGTAGTGTCCCCCGGGCCATACGTACAGCCAGGGGGAGTGAAGCGTCAAAGTCGCGCAGCGAGTCGATCGGCCAGTTCGCGTAGCGCATCTGGCTGGTCGGTGTGTACCAGCACAGCGCAAAGTTGCTCCTCGGCGCTCAGTTCCTCGAAATCCTGTAATTGCTTTCGCACCACGGCAATATCTGCATCGGATGGGTCGGTACCTGAAGCCTGGCGCTTGACGAGCCAGCTTTCGATGACTTCCAGCGGCGCATCGCAGCGGATGAGCAAAAACGGAACGCCCTGCCGTTCGATCAGCTCGCGCAGTTGCGAGCGCTGCGCCCGCTTGATGCAGGTTGCGTCGACTACCACTGGATAGCCGGCTGCGAGCACCTGCGCGGCCAGAACGCTCAAGCGGGTGTAGGTCTGCTCGCTACGTTGCGTGTTGTAGAGCCCTCCTTCACTGCGGTCGGCAGGCGCCTGGCCGAACAGCCGCTTGCGCTCGACGTCGGAACGCAGGCGAATCACGCCCAGGCGCTGCACCAGTTCGAGACTGAGCGTACTCTTGCCGGACCCGGAAACTCCGCAGGTTACCAGTCCGTAGCGGAGGGGAATTTCGGTATAGCTCTCGGCAAGTCGCGTGTAGCCCAGATAGCGTTCGAACACTGCGTGACGTTCAGCCTCGGACACCCCTTCCTGGCCCAGACGAAGCAGGGCGACCTTGGCGCGCACCATGGCCCGGTAGGCCTTGTAATAGTTGAGAACGGCCAGACCGGAGTAGTCGCCGGAATGCTCCAGATAACCGTTCACGAAGCGGCGCGACAGCGCCGGCAGTCCACGGTCTTCCAGATCCATTGCCATGAAGGCCACATCGCTCATGACGTCTATCCAGCGAAAGGCGTCGTTGAACTCGATGCAGTCGAAGAGAGTTACCTCCCCATCGACCAGGGTTACATTATCGAGGTAGATGTCTCCGTGGCATTCGCGTACAAAGCCTTCTGCTTTGCGTTGCACCAGTTGGGGAATCAGTCGTTCATAGGTAGTATTCGCCCACAGCTCCAGCTCGTCGAGTTGAGCCAGGTGTTCCGGAGCAGTGAGCATACCGCGGATCTGCTCGAAGTTCTGGGCGACTGGGGCATGCACCTGGGCAGGCTGGCCCCACTCGGAAGACCGGGGTGCCTGGTCGATCTGGTCATGAAAGCTGGCCAGCCGCTCGGCAAGTGCGTCGATATGCTCAGCCTTCAGCTGACCGGCGCGCTCCATATTGCCCAGCAGGTCCTCCTGGCGGAACTGGCGCGTCTTGACCATGTATTCGATGACAGGACCTTGACCCGACAGGTTTGGCGCCGTTTCGCTGCCATGGACGGGGATCACGTCGAGGTACAGGGACGGCGCAAGGCGACGGTTCAGGCGCAGCTCCTCACGGCAGAAGTGGGCGCGCTGTTCAAGGGTCGAGTAATCGAGAAAGCCGAAGTTCACCGGTTTCTTGACCTTGTAGACGTATTCGCCCGTCAGCAGCACCCAGGAGATGTGAGTTTCCATGAGAGTGAAACCGTCGACCGGGTGGTCGTACAACGCGGGATCTTGCAGGGCTTTCAACAGTGTCTGGCTCACGGTATATCCTTGCTTGGGCTGAATGCACGCATTATGGAGGTTGGCCAGGCACAGGCCAACCTCGGTTAATCTTTCGTCGGCGGCCGGCGAAGGCAACGGTTTTGGGGTGACGCAGAACGTTATGGCAAAGAAACGCAGAAGAACCGGGGCTCGACAGCGCAATGCCTGGAGGCGCGCGGGGGGCTGGCTCTTCAAGCTCTCTCTGGTGGGTCTGGTACTGTTCGCCGGCCTGGTGATCTACCTCGACGCCGTGGTGCAGGAAAAGTTCTCCGGAAAGCGCTGGGCCGTTCCGGCCAAGGTGTTTGCGCGGCCGCTGGAGCTCTACGCAGGCCAGCGGCTTAGCCGTGACGACTTCGTTACCGAGCTGGGGGCGCTGGGCTACCGCACTGCCGAAGGTGCCCGGTTACCCGGCCAGATGTCGGTATCCGGCAATCGTGTCGATGTGCATACTCGAGGCTTCCAGTTTCTTGAGGGCGTCGAACCGGCCCAGCGTCTGAGCGTGCGTTTCGATGGCAGGCAGGTCGTGGCGCTGGACGGCGATCAGAGTCCGGTCATGGCACGCATGGAGCCGCTGATGATCGGCGGCATCTATCCGGCTCACAATGAGGATAGAGTGCTCATTCAACTGGAGGACGCGCCGCCGTTTCTGGTCGAGTCGCTGATCGCGGTCGAAGATCGTGAATTTTTCCAGCATTTTGGCGTTTCGCCCAAAGGCATCCTTCGGGCGGCCTACGTTAACATCAGTGCCGGAGGTGTGGTCCAGGGCGGCAGCACACTGACCCAGCAGCTGGTGAAGAACTTTTATCTGACCAGCGATCGGAGCATGGTGCGTAAGGGTACCGAGGCGATCATGGCGGTGCTGCTGGAGCTGCATTATCCGAAGGAAGAAATCCTCGAAGCCTACCTCAACGAGGTCTTCCTTGGACAAGACGGCCAGCGCGCCGTCCATGGCTTTGGTCTGGCCAGCCAGTACTACTTCGCCCAGCCACTGCGGGAGCTTCAGCTGCACCAGGTTGCGCTCCTGGTGGGCATGGTCAAAGGGCCTTCGCTTTACAATCCACGCCGGCATCCCCAGCGCGCCAAAGCCCGCCGTGACCTGGTCATCCAGATGCTCGCGGAGCAAGGTGTCATCACCGAAGATGTCGCGGCCCAGGCCCAGGCCCGCGAGCTTGACGTCGCTCCGCGCGGGCGCCTTGCAGACACCAGCTATCCTGCGTTCATGGATCTGATCAAACGGCAGCTGCGCGCCGACTACCGTGAGGAGGATCTCACCAGTGAAGGATTGCGTATTTTCACCAGTCTCGATCCGTTGCTTCAGCATAGGGCCGAGCAGGCCGTGCAGAATACCCTCAAGCGGTTGGGTCCGGCTCCGGGCGATGTGGAAATGGAAAGCGCATTGGTCGTGACCAGTGCACAAACGGGGGAAGTGCTGGCGTTGGTCGGCGGCAAGAACCCACGCTTCTCGGGCTTCAATCGGGCGCTGGACGCATCTCGGCCGATTGGCTCACTGGTCAAGCCGGCGATCTACCTGACCGCACTTGAGCAACCGCATCGCTATTCGCTGGTCACGCCCATCGACGACTCGCCCATTACGCTGGATGCCGAGCCGGGCAAGACCTGGACGCCCCAGAACTATGATCGGCAGAGTCATGGGCTGGTGCCTCTGCACGAGGCGCTGAGCCGCTCCTACAACCAGGCGGCGGTACGTCTTGGCGTAGAGCTGGGCGTGCCTGAAGTACTCCGCACCATTGAAAGAATGGGCGTTCGGCACAATTGGCGGCCGTTCCCTGCCATGCTCCTGGGGTCCGGGCAGATGACGCCCCTTCAGGTAACCGACATGTATCAGACGGTCGCCAATGGCGGCTTCAATACGCCGTTGCGGGCCATCCGCAATGTCCTGGCGCCGACGGGCGAGGCGCTTGGTCGTTATCCGTTCGAGGTACAGCAGCGCTTCGATTCGGCGACGATCTATCTGCTCCAGGAGGCGATGACACGTACCATGACTGAAGGAACTGGGCGATCCGCGTATAATCAGATTCCTGCGAGTATCCGATTGGCCGGCAAGACGGGGACTACCAACGGACTTCGTGACAGCTGGTTCGCCGGGTTTTCGGAGGATCTGGTCGCGGTCTCCTGGCTGGGTCGGGACGACAACGGTCAGACTCGCTTGACCGGTGCTACCGGCGCATTGCAGGTTTGGACGGCATTCATGAAGGATGCCAATCCGGTCAGCCTGTCTGCTGCGCCGCCAGTGGGTATCGAGATGGCCTGGGTCGACCAGACTACCGGGCAGGGGAGTGACAGCAGCTGTCCGGGAAGCGTGCAGGTGCCGTTCCGTACCGGTTATGCGCCGCTTCCGGGTCCCGGCTGTCGTCCATTGTGGGATCCCGAGCCGGTGACCGAGCAAGTGAAGGATGGGGCCAACCGGGTAATGGATGTTATCCGTGGCTGGCTGCAATGACCCTTGAGGATGCGATGAGATGATAAGCAAACGAAACGGCCTGCTGGCGGGGGGGCTTCTGCTGCTCGTTGGTTGTGCCGGCCCTGGCGGGCACATCCCGGTTGTCGATGCCGGTCGCAACGTATCGAATGAGACGCCTGGCGTGGGTGCGGGCCGACAGCAGCCGGCCGTTGCCGCGCCGCGTCAGCAGGAGGCTGGTGAGGCGGTGGTGGTGATGGTGCCGGATGATGCGGGTGGGTCACGTGCCATTCAGTCATTCCCGCTGGATGCGCAACCGGCACCGCGAACCGATACAGCGCCCACGACGCCGTCGGCGCAGCCCTGGGATCGCCCTCCGGCGTCTGCCCCGGGCGGTGGGGGATTGCAAGCCGATGAACAGCTCGATGGCCCGGTTTTGGCACTGCTGACCGTTGCCCGCGAGCAGGAGGGGCGCGGAGACCTGGGCAGTGCTTCGGCGAGCCTCGAACGTGCCATGCGGATCGCACCGCGGGAGCCGCAAGTCCTTTATCGTCTCGCGCAGGTTCGCCTGGCGCAGGGTGACGCAGCTCAGGCGGAACAGCTTGCTCAGCGAGGCCTCTCCCATGCTGCCGGACGTCCAACGCTGCAAGCCGGTCTTTGGGATCTGATAGCTCAGGCTCGTGAGCGTCAGGGTAATGCCGCTGGTGCAGCAGAAGCTCGGCGTCAGGCCAGCGTTACCCTGTGAGCCCGTTGTTGTGGCACGAGCTGGCCGATGCGCTGCTCGAGTTGGAACTGGCCCTGCGTGGAAGCGGACTCTGGTCAAAGGAGTCCCCTGAGCCTTTCCGACTCGCCAGCGAAGCGCCGTTCTGCGTCGATACGCTGGATTTCGAGCAATGGCTACAGTGGGTATTCATTCCACGCATGGCCGAGATCATCGCCGCAGGGGAATCGTTGCCAGGGGCGTTTCGGATAGCGCCGATGGCGGAAGAGGCCTTCGCCCACCTTGGACGAAGGCGCGATACGCTGGTGGCGGTTCTGTCGAGGATCGACGGGCTGGCAGCCAGGATCGGCTGAATCAGCGGCAGTAGCGCTCGATATCGGCCCTGGCCTGGCGAATCAGCTCCTGACGTTCGTCTTCTCCGATTCGCTCGCGCTCACCACTGGGCAGCGTGCGGGCCAGTCGCGGATTGTTTTCCAGCGTCTGCGCATCTGCACGCGCTCGTTCGCAGCGTTGCTTGCGCACCTCTTCGGACATCGCTTGCGGCTCGGCAGGCGCATCCGCTGGTGTGTTTTCTTCAACAGCTGGAGCCGGTTCCTGCCTTGCGCGCAACTGCCCACCGGGGGGCTGCGAGGCACGGATATTCACTTCGGTGAAGGGGCGATTTGCCGGTGGGTGTTGGCCGAACTGCGGATTGCCGCTGTCGTCTACCCAACGATACAGTGTCTCAGCGGTTACAGCGGTACACATCATAGCCAGCAGTAGCGCCATCGTTTTCTTCAGCATGGTATCTCCATCCCCATTTTGCGCGTCTTCCCAATACGTTCGGGCAACTATAAGCCAATCACGTGGGAACCGGTATCGTGCGGGCTTCAGGTCTGCTGCTTTTGTCTAACTTACTTGACTTGCGCTGCCCGAGTGTAAACAATTCGTGGTTCTCAAAAGCACGCTGCCGACCGAGCCCACACGGCATGCGGCCCGGCGTGCTTTGTTGCTCAGTCAGGAGGCGAAACCCCGCCAGCTCCTGGTCCGGCACCCGCACGCGCTACCTCGCGCTGGGTGAGAGGCTTCCGGCACCGATGGGAGGCTCTCCGATGCACGTAGTCAAGCTGACGCAAGGCGGCCACCGTCGCCTTCGCTCTGCCGAGCAGTAAACAGGTACCCAGCTGTCCGCTCGTGGTGGATGGCAAGCTAGAGGTGATTCAAAGTGGAGCTTTTATCTGGCGCTGAGATGGTCGTCCGCTCACTGCGCGACGAGGGTGTTAAGTACATCTACGGGTACCCGGGCGGTGCCCTGCTGCATATTTACGACGCGATTTTCCGGCAGGATGATGTGGTGCACATTCTGGTGCGTCATGAGCAGGCGGCCGCGCACATGGCCGACGGTTATGCGCGCGCATCCGGCAAGGCAGGTGTGGTGCTGGTTACCTCGGGTCCCGGTGCAACCAACACCATAACGGGCATCGCCACGGCGTACATGGATTCCATTCCGATGGTCGTCATTTCCGGCCAGGTGCCCAGCACCGCCGTGGGTAGCGACGCCTTCCAGGAAACCGACATGGTCGGGGTTTCCCGGCCCATCGTGAAGCACAGCTTCATGATCAAGGATCCGCGCGAGATTCCCGAAGTGATTAAGAAGGCCTTCTACATCGCCCAGTCCGGTCGTCCTGGCCCGGTAGTGGTCGATATTCCGAAGGACATGACCAATCCGGCGGAGAAGTTCGAGTACAGCTACCCGAAGAAGGTCAAGCTGCGTTCCTACAACCCGGCGGTCCGTGGTCATTCCGGGCAGATCCGCAAGGCGCTCGAGCTGATTGCCGAAGCCAAGCGTCCAATCATCTACTCCGGTGGCGGCGTCATTCTCGGTGGGGCAGCTGCGCAGCTGACCGAGCTCGGGCGCGAACTGGGCGTGCCGGTAACCAACACCCTTATGGGTCTGGGCGGTTTCCCTGGCACCGATCCTCAGTACGTCGGCTGGCTGGGTATGCACGGCAGCTATGTCGCCAACGTCTCCATGCATCATAGCGATGTGATTCTTGCGATTGGAGCGCGCTTCGATGACCGCGTGATCAACGGAGCCAGCAAGTTCTGTCCGAATGCCAAGATCATTCATGTGGATATCGATCCCGCGTCTATCTCCAAGACTATTCGCGCTGATGTGCCGATCGTTGGCCCGGTAGACAACGTTCTGACCGAAATGCTTTCCATCTGCCGCGAAGCGAATCTTCGCCCGAGCAAGGAGGCGCTTGCGAGCTGGTGGAAGCAGATCGACGAGTGGCGCGGCAGCCGCGGTCTGTTTCCCTACGACAAGGGGGACGGTTCGATCATTAAGCCGCAGACGGTCATCGAGACGCTGTACGAAGTCACCCGCGGTGATGCCTACGTCACTTCGGACGTTGGTCAGCACCAGATGTTCGCTGCCCAGTACTATCCGTTCGACAAGCCAAATCGCTGGATCAACTCCGGCGGCCTGGGAACCATGGGGTTCGGCCTGCCTGCGGCGATGGGTGTGCAGTTGCATTATCCGGATGCGCAGGTCGCCTGCGTCACCGGCGAAGGCAGCATCCAGATGAACATTCAGGAGCTGTCGACCTGTCTGCAGTATGACCTGCCAATCAAGATCATCACCCTCAACAACCAGGCGCTGGGCATGGTCCGTCAGTGGCAGGACATGCAGTACAACAGCCGGTACTCGCACTCCTACATGGAGTCGCTACCGGACTTCATCCAGCTGGCGGAGGCTTACGGTCATGTTGGCATGCGCGTCGAGAGGCTCGAGGATCTGAAGCCGGCGATGGAAGAAGCCTTCGCCAACCGCAAGCGGCTGGTCTTCATGGATATCCGTGTCGACGAGAGCGAGCACGTCTATCCGATGCAGATCAAGGATGGTTCCATGCGCGATATGTGGCTTAGCAAGACGGAGCGTACCTGACATGAGACATATCATTTCCGTTCTGCTGGAAAACGAGCCTGGTGCCCTGTCGCGAGTAGTTGGATTGTTTTCCCAGCGCAACTACAACATCGAAACGCTCACCGTTGCGCCGACCGAAGATCCGACGCTCTCGCGTCTGACGCTTACTACGATCGGCCACGACGAAGTGATCGAGCAGATCACCAAGAACCTCAACAAACTGATCGAGGTGGTCAAGCTGGTCAATCTGTCCGAAGGCGCTCACATCGAGCGCGAGCTGATGCTGGTCAAGATCAAGGCCACTGGTGCTCAGCGGGCAGAGGTCAAGCGTACGACCGACATCTTCCGTGGCCAGATCGTCGACGTGACCAGCAGTGTTTATACCGTTCAGCTCGCCGGTACGTCCGACAAGCTGAACAGTTTCATCGAGGCAGTCGGGGCGACTTCGGTTCTCGAAGTGGTGCGCACCGGGGTGTCGGGTATCGCTCGCGGTGAGAAAGTCCTAAGCATCTAAATTTTGCCAGCAGGGCCCTGCGGGTCCGCACAGTAAGGGGAAAGAAATGCACGTTTATTATGACAAAGATTGTGATCTGAGCATCATCCAGGGCAAGAAGGTCGCCATCATCGGCTACGGTTCCCAGGGGCACGCCCATGCCTGCAACCTGAAGGACTCCGGTGTGGACGTTACCGTTGGCCTGCGCGCCGGTTCGCCCTCCGTTGCCAAGGCTGAAGCCCATGGTCTGAAGGTTACCGACGTACCTGCTGCCGTCGCTGCCGCCGATGTGGTCATGATCCTGACCCCGGACGAGTTCCAGTCCCAGCTCTACAAGAACGAAATCGAGCCGAACCTGAAGCAAGGCGCCACTCTGGCCTTCGCCCACGGCTTTGCCATTCACTACAACCAGATCGTTCCGCGCAAGGACCTGGACGTGATCATGATCGCGCCCAAGGCACCCGGGCACACCGTGCGTTCCGAGTTCGTCAAAGGCGGCGGTATTCCTGACCTAATTGCGATCTTCCAGGACGCTTCCGGTAATGCCAAGAACGTTGCCCTGTCCTACGCGTCGGGCGTGGGCGGCGGCCGTACCGGCATCATCGAAACCACCTTCAAGGACGAGACCGAAACTGACTTGTTCGGCGAGCAGGCCGTTCTCTGTGGTGGCGCGGTAGAGTTGGTCAAGGCTGGTTTCGAAACTCTGGTTGAAGCCGGTTATGCTCCCGAAATGGCCTACTTCGAGTGTCTGCACGAACTCAAGCTGATCGTTGACCTGATGTACGAAGGCGGCATCGCCAACATGAACTACTCCATCTCCAATAACGCGGAGTATGGTGAGTACGTGACCGGTCCCGAAGTCATCAACGACGAGTCGCGTGCAGCGATGCGCAATGCGCTCAAGCGCATCCAGAGCGGCGAATACGCCAAAATGTTCATCGCCGAGGGTGCGCACAACTACCCGTCGATGACCGCCGCGCGTCGTAACAACGCTGCGCATCCGATCGAGCAGGTGGGCGAGAAGCTGCGTGGCATGATGCCGTGGATCTCTGCCAACAAGATCGTCGACAAGTCGAAGAACTAAGCGACCAGTCGGTACGAAGAACGCGGCCTTGGCCGCGTTTTTTGTGCCCGCAAGTCGCCCGGACTGGTCAAGCGCCGGGTGAGTTGCCACACTGTAGATTCCAGAACCGGTTCAAGGTATTGCCATGAGTGACACACCCCCGAATGACAACAGGCGCGACGAGGAAGAGATTCCCAGCCTGCTTCTGCCCATCGATGAGCACGTGGAAGAGGTGCCTGGTCCGGATGGCAAGAAGGTACGCCACAAGGGAATCTATCTGTTGCCCAATCTGTTCACAACGGCTGCGCTGTTTTCGGCCTTCTACGCCATAGTCAGCGCCATGGACGGAAACTTTTCCAACGCTGCCATTGCGATATTCGTCGCTATGGTGCTGGACGGACTGGATGGTCGGGTTGCACGCCTGACCAATACCCAGAGCGCGTTCGGCGCCGAGTACGACTCGTTGTCCGACATGGTCGCCTTCGGGGTCGCTCCGGCCCTAATCGCTTTCAGTTGGGCGCTTGCCGAGCTGGGCAAGGCGGGCTGGGTGTTCGCCTTCATATACGTGGCGGGTGCGGCATTGCGCCTGGCACGCTTCAACACCCACATCGGCAGCGAAGACAAGCGCTACTTCACTGGGCTTCCCAGTCCCTCCGCAGCGGGGTTGGTCGCTGGTATGGTCTGGGCGCTAAGTGATTTTGGCGTGCAGGGAGGGGATATCGCCTTGCTGGTCGGCATTCTGACTGCGCTGGGTGGGCTGCTTATGGTCAGCAATATCAAGTACCACAGCTTCAAGGATCTTGACGTCCGCGGGCGTGTGCCGTTTTTCGTCATTCTGCTGGTGGTGCTGGTGCTGGCCATCGTCGCGACCGATCCGTCGCGCATTCTCTGGCTGATCTTCGTCGTCTACAGTCTGTCGGGGCCGGTCCTGGTCCTCTGGCGCCTGCGCGAGCGGCGTCGTGCTGCGACGCAGTCGGCTACCGGTGCGTCGATCAAAGACGAAGATAAGTGAAGGTTCTCGTCAAAAACAGTTGACGGCAATTCTGATGGGCCTATAATGCGCCTCTCTCGAGCTGAGGTGCTTTTCATAAAGCGCTTAGCAATCAATAAGTTAGCAATAATTTAGGGGTTGACAGGGTCGAGAGAAGGCGTAGAATGCGCCACCTCGGAAGGGCAGGCTGGAATGGCTCTTTCGACTGAAGCGCGAAGCGCTTCGGGGTTTGAAAGGAAGGTGTTGACAGTGGCGAAGGCTACTGTAGAATGCGCCTCCCTGACACGGTAAAGCGATGCTTTCCGGGTCACTGGAATCAAGTGCAGGCAGTTGGTGAG
>JAUVYN010000110.1 GCA_030603065.1 Pseudomonas sp. | reverse complement strand
TTAGCGAAAAGATAACCATTCGGGCTGGCAGCCTGGGCGCCGGCGACCATGGAACCGGCAACTACGAGGGCGAGAAGCGACTTCTTGATCATATCCTTACTCCGTTTCTATTTTTTCTAGGCAGCCTGTTGGCAGCTTTTCCATTTGTACCGGGCGACTCCGGCCACGGCAGAAAGGATAATAGAGGCGCCCAGGAAAAAAGTCATCGGGCATGAAACTGCTTTGCCGCATTATTTCTGTAACAGTCGACGCAAGTTGTCCAGAAAGAAACTATGCTCGCTGCCCAGATCGAACAATCCAGGCGCAAATAGCCAGCTCTGGGTTATGCCCATCAACTGCGTGTAAACAAGCAAAGCCAGTTGCCGTGGAGACCGTTCGTCTACCATCTGCAGCTGAGCGGCCCGCTCAAGCAGCGCGGTCAACGTATCCAGAATCTGGCAGGTAAGCTGCCGTTCACGCTCCAAGGTCGGAGTGAGTGCCTCGGTAAGCTCGGTCTTGTTGAGCAGAATCTCAAACGACTGTCTGAACCAGCCGTCTTCGAGCAGCAGACGCAACCAGCGCGACGAAAAATCAAGAATTCCCTCGATTGGGTCCTGAGCAGCCTGCGCCTCCAGCAGCAGCGCCTCGAGCGGCAGTTGCGAATACTCCAGAACCGCCTGATACAAATCGTCCTTGTTCCTGAAATGCCAGTAGATGGGACCCCGGCTATAGCCCGCCTCCTGGGCAATCATCGCCAGCGTGGTACCCGAATAGCCATGACGACTGAACATGACCAGGGCGGCTTCAATAACTCGCAGGCGGGTTTTCTCCGCGTCTTCTTTGGTACGGCGCATGGGTGTTCCGCTAGTGGGCCGGGCGCATAACGCCCGGCCAGATGACTCAGAGCGCGTCGTCCGCGACCATCTGCATGTAGGAGGGATCGAACCGCAACCGGATGTTAGCGGTATCACCAAGGGTTTTGCCATCGGGGAAGCTTATGCCAACGAAGTCCGGAGATGGTGCGCCGTCCCCAAGCAGTCCTTTTTCGAAGGAGAACTGACGCACGCTGTCCATGGCTTCGATTGCCTCGTCGCTGGAGATGAAGCTGACCGCATCACTGGCCTGCCAGAACATGCGCATGCCTGCCAACTGAGCTTCATACCCTGCCTGGTCAGTGCCGGATGCCGCACCGAGGAATGCCCTCGCCTTCTGCCCTGCCTCGCTATCACTACCCAGATCCGCCATCAATTCGAACCAGGCCCCGACAAGTGCCTTGCCAAAGTTGGGGTTCGCCGCAAGGGTCTGTGTATTGACGATGGTGAGATCCTTGATGTGCCCAGGGATCTGACTCGAGTCGAACACCAGGTTTGCGCCGGGCACCTTCTGGACGTCATCAAGCAGCGGGTTCCAGGTCACCACGTTGCGCACTCCCGAGGTGTTGAAGGCTGCGACGATATCCGCATCTCCGGTGTTCACCACCGTCACATCCCGCTCGCTGAGACCGACGCTGTCCAGCGCACGCGCGAGCAGGTAATGCGATACCGACAGCTCCACCAGGTTGACCCGCTGCCCTTTCAGCGCAGCGACGTCGGTACTGTCCTTCATCACCAACCCGTCGTTGCCGTTGGAGTAGTCGCCAACGATCAGCGCCGTAGTATCCACTCCGCCTGCTGCGGGAATTGACAGTGCATCCATGCTGGTCGCTACTACGCCATCGAACTGCCCCGCCGTATATTGATTGATCGACTCGACATAGTCGTTGATCTGCACAATCTCGACGCTGATGCCGTACTTGTCGGCCCACTTTTTCATCAACCCGGACTCCTGGATGTATAGCCACGGGATCCAGCCTGCATAAATACTCCAGGCCAGGCGGAAGCTGTCACGTTCCTGGGCGCTGGCAGCCGGAACGAAGGCGGCGCTCGCGGCTACCGCAACAAGGCTGCCGACGAGCAGCCGCTTGCAACGGCCGAGAAAGGGAATCTTGGTAATCATCTGCTGCTCCTGCATTGAACATGATGGGTGTGCTGGCTCCATTCGCTGCACGCAAAAGGTGCGCCAACTTTTAACCACCGACCTGATTAGAAGAATTTGAGGTAGCGCTTGAGCTCCCAGTCCGAGACATGGGTGTGATAGCTGTTCCATTCTTCGCGCTTGTACTGCACGTAGCTGTCGAACATCGCCTGACCGAAGACTTGTCTGGACAGGGGATCCTGGGCAAAGGCTTCAATCGCCTCGCCAAGCGTCTGCGGCAGCATTTCGATACCCATGTCGCGCACCTGGGCATCGGTGTAGTTGTACATGTTCTCGCGGTGGGGCTGGCCCGGATCAAGCGCTTCACGGATGCCTTCCAGGCCCGCTGCAAGGATCATGGCGGCGCCCAGGTAAGGATTACAGGCAATGTCCGCCGCGCGGCACTCAACCCGTGCACCCTGCGAAGGAATGCGCAACATATTGGTGCGGTTGTTGTTTCCGTAGCACACGAAAACCGGTGCCCAGGTCGACCCGGACATGCTGCCCTTGCGCACCAACCGCTTATAGCTGTTAACCGTCGGCGCGATTACTGCGCTGATTGCGCGTGCATGCTTCATGATGCCGGCAATGAAGTGATAGGCCATTTGGGTTACACCACACCCGTAGGGATCCTCGGCATGGGCTGGATCGAAAAGATTCCTGCCGGTCTCGCGGTCAGCCAGCGACATGTTGTAATGCGCCCCGCTCCCAGTGCGGGTAGCAGAAGGTTTCGGCATGAAGCTGGCAAAGGCGCCATGCTTGCGGGCGATCTCGTTGGCCATCAGTCGAAAGAACACCAGGCGGTCGGCCATGTTCAATGCGTCTGTGTAGGTAAAGTCGGTCTCGAACTGGCCGTTGGCATCCTCATGGTCGAATGAATACACATCCCACCCCAAGTTGTTCATGGCCTCTACCAATTCACCCACGATATGCATGTTGTCCCCGAGGGTCCGCGGGTCATAGCAGGGCTTGGCCAGCGTATCGCGCGTACTGATGGGCTCGAAACTGCCCTCTTCCCCGTCGCGAAACAGAAAGAACTCGGTCTCGATACCCAGATTGAAGGTAAAACCCATCTCCGCTGCAGCCGCGACTTGTCGCTTGAGGATATTGCGCGAACAGGCCTCGAAAGGGGCGCCATCCAGATACAGGTCACTGGGGAACCAGGCAAGCTCGGGATTCCATGGGCACACCGCGGGGTGGCTGGTGTCCGGCATGGCCGCTACCTCGTTGTCACTGATGTCCTGCGGCACTCCGTCGAGGGCAGCACCGGTAAACAACTCAGAACCCTTTAGCATGCGGCCAAGATGGGACAGGGGGACAAACTTGCCCTTGATGATCCCATGCAGGTCGACATAGCCCGCCAGCGCGTACTTGACGCCCTGCTCCTGCAGGCTTTGCTTGAGACTTTCGGCGGAAGGCATAACCGTCATGATTCGTACTCCGGAAATAAGCCGGCTTAGCGGCGGGATTGGTACGAATCTTCCATTCAACATACATGCCAGCATGCATGTAAATTGCATTCATATCCGAATCGGCGAATGCCATGGACCAAATCCATCGACGAAAGAGAAGATTCAATGCAACCCAACCAGCCTGATACAGCCTATTTCCAGCTAGGGGACCTTCCATTACAGGGCGGCGGAGTTCTCAAGAGCGCGCAGCTTGGATTTGTTCAATTGGGCGAGCTCAATGCAGATCGCAGCAACTTGATCATCATGCCGACGTACTACGGTGGAACACATCTCGGAGTGATGCCCTTTATTGGTGCGGACTCGCCTCTGAATCCTGAACACTATTGCATCCTGATACCCAATCTCCTGGGGAACGGCATATCCACTTCCCCATCGAACTCCGTCCCCGGACAGAACGGCGGAAATTTCCCACGCGTAAGCCTGCTGGATAATGTCAGGGCGCAGAAACGCTTGGTCGAAGCCCGATTCGACGACGCCCGCCCGGTACTTGTGATGGGCTGGTCCATGGGCGGAATGCAGGCATTGCAATGGGGGTGTGCATTCCCGGACCGAGTGGAACGCGTCATGAGTATCTGCGCAACGGCCCGCTGCTGGCCCCACAATCGGGTCTTTCTTGAAGGGGTGAAAGCGGCGTTGCGCTGCGACCCCCGGTACGCTAACGGCTTCTATTCGGAGCCGCCAACAGCAGGGCTCAGGGCATTCGCCCGGGTTTATGCAGGATGGGCCTATAGCCAGGCATTCTTTCGGCAGGAGCTCTACCGGAATCTCGGCTTCGACACCATCGATCAACTGCTGGATTACTGGGAAAGAGACCATCTTGCACAGGATGCCAATGACTTACTGGCGGTGCTGGAAACCTGGCGTTGCGCCGACATCAGCGACAATGACCTGTATCGGGGCAATTTGCCGGCGGCGCTCGAAGCGATTCGGGCCAGAACGCTAATCATGCCGGGAAGCAGCGACCTGTATTTCACTGCAGTCGACGCCGAATGGGAAAGCAGATACCTGCCATTGGCGGAATTCAAACCGCTGTGGTCCGACTGGGGGCATTGTGCCGGGGCGCCTGGCCGAAATCCGGAGGATACCGCCGTCATTCTGGCTGCGTGTGAAAAGCTGCTTGCCCAGCCGCCCCGCTAGCTGGCAGACATCGGTCGCGGCCACTCCAGCGTCCGCGGCTGTGCAGCTGCTTCCTGGAACAGGTGGCCAACTTCCGGCACCGCAAAGCAGCGGTCTCCCCGCTGCGGCGCCCAGTGATTGAACTCGGCATGGCTGATACCCACTTCCCACGGCTCGGCGGCCGTCCAGCCGCACGGGGCGAGCTCGAGGCGGACTTCCGCCCCGATCAGACTGATCGCCTCTATCTTCAGGGGCAGGTTGGCATGTGTAGCCGGTCGCGTTTGCAGGCGCACTTCGTGAGGACGCAAGAAAAGCTGCGCAGAGGCAGCCTCGCTTCCGCCGCCATTAAGGTCGACCCAGGCATCCCCCTGGGAAAGTCGACCATCCTGCAAGCGACCCTCGAGCAAGTTGACGTGCCCTAAAAACTCGAAGACGAAGCGGCTATCCGGATTGGCATACAAGCTCTGCGGCGTGTCGACCTGCTCGATCTGCCCTGCGCTCATAACTACCACCTGATCAGAGAGCTCGAGCGCTTCCTCCTGGTCGTGGGTGACGAAAACGCTGGTAAAGTGCAGTTCGTCATGGAGCGAGCGGAGCCAGCGGCGCAAATCCTTGCGTACCTTGGCATCCAGGGCTCCGAATGGCTCGTCCAACAGCAGGATCTGTGGTTGCATAGCCAGCGCCCGGGCCAAAGCGATACGTTGCTTCTGGCCACCGGACAGCTGCGCCGGGAATCGATCGGCAAGATGACTCAGCTGCACCATCTCCAGCAACTGCCCTACGCGGGTGCGAATCTCGGCGGCGGACGGCCTCTGACGCCGGGGCAACACCTCCAGTCCAAACGCAATGTTCTGCGCGACCGTCATGTGCCGGAACAAGGCGTAATGCTGAAACACGAAGCCAACCCGACGCTCTCTGACATGAAGACCTGTAACGTCCTGATCGTGGAACAGGATCCGCCCGCGATCAGCCGACTCAAGACCCGCAATGATCCGAAGCAGGGTAGTCTTGCCAGAACCTGAAGGCCCCAGCAGACCTATCAGTTGCCCATCAGGAATATCCAGCGAAATGTCCCGCAAGGCCTGAAAGGCACCAAAATGCTTGTCGATTCGCTCCAGCTTGATACTCATCAGCGACCGTCCATCTGTTCGGGCATCGGTGCGCGCTGACGCGCCTGACGCCATTCCACGAAACTCTTGATCAACAACGTCAGCAGCGCGATACCCGCGAGCAACGATGAGGCGGCAAAGGCTCCGACAACGTTGTAATCCTGATAGAGCAATTCGATATGCAACGGCAGCGTGTTGGTTTCTCCGCGAATGTTACCGGAGACCACCGACACGGCACCGAACTCTCCAACCGCTCTTGCGTTGGTCAATACCACGCCATACAACAGCGCCCATTGAATGTTGGGCAGGGTCACACGGCGAAACAGCTGCCAGCCGGACGCCCCCAGCACCACTCCGGCCTCCTCCTCCTCCCGCCCCTGCTGCTGCATGAGCGGAATCAGCTCCCGAGCTACGAACGGACAGGTCACAAAAACGGTTACCAGCAGGATCCCGGGCCAGGCGAACATCAACTGAATGTCATGCTCCATGAGCCAGCCACCCAGCCAGCCATTGCTTCCGTACAGCAGCAGATACAGCAGACCAGCGACCACCGGCGATACCGCGAAGGGGATGTCGATCAAGGTGATCAGTGCCTTGCGCCCGGGGAACTCGAAGCGCGTGACCAGCCAGGCGAGAAATACGCCGAAGACCAGGTTGATCGGCACCGTGAGGGCGGCAATAAGCAGTGTCAGGCCAATTGCGTGTACCGTATACCGATCGGTCAGGTTGGCCCAGAAGGTTCCGAGTCCACCAGCCAGCGCCTGCGAAAAGATAACCACCAAAGGCACAACCAGCAGCAACACCGTGACCAGCAGCGCCAGACCCACCAGCGTCCACTTCACCCAGGGCTGATCACCAATCCGCAAGGTTCCTTGCTTACGCATAACGAAGCCTCATCGACCATGCAGCCGGCGCAGATAGCGCGCCTGCCAGAGATTGATGCCAAGCAACAGAACAAGCGAAGCGATCAGCACCACTGAAGCGATGGCGCTAGCCGCTGCATAGTCGAATTCCTGCAGCCTTATGAAAATCATCAGGCTGGTAATCTCGCTTACGTAGGGCATGTTCCCCGCAATGAAGATAACCGCCCCGAACTCACCCAGGCTACGCGTAAATGACAATGCGATTCCCGTCATCAGCGCCGGCCAGATTGCCGGAAAAAGTATGCGCCGAAATACGGTGAGGTCCGACGCCCCCATACTGACGGCGGCCTCTTCATCTTCCGGCGCAATGTCTTCAAGCACTGGCTGGACCGTGCGAACGACGAAAGGAAGACTGGTAAAGGACATGGCCACAATAATGCCTAGCGGGGTAAAGGCCACCTTGATTCCGAGCTCCGCGAGGAGCTGGCCGTACCAGCCTGTCTCGGCGAACAATGCGGCAAGCGTGATCCCTGCGACGGCGGTAGGGAGAGCAAACGGCAGATCCATGATCGCATCGACTACCCGCTTGCCCCAGAAGTCGTAGCGAACCAAAACCCAGGCCAACAACAGGCCGACCACTCCATTGAACAGCGATGCGATAAGGGCGGCCCAAAGGGTGACGCGATATGAGGCTACTACGCGTTCGTCAGTCACCACGGCCCAATATTCGGCCAAGCTCATGCCGGACGTCTGGACAATAAGTCCAGTAACCGGCAGCAGTAGAATGACACTGACAAAAAATAGCGAGACGCCAAGACTCAGCGCGAACCCCGGCAAGACGCGCTTGCCGGGATTGCGACTTTTTGGAGAGGTAGGGCTTTCAGAAAAAAAGGGCATTCCAGGCAATCAACGACGCTGCAATTGATCGAGTTTCCCGCCACTGGAGAAATGCTCATCCATCGCCTTCTCCCAGCTGCCGGCAATCTGCTCGATAGTGAGCAGCTGCAGCGGCGGGAAGCGCTCAGCGAACTCGGCTTGCACTGTCTCGTTGTGGACACGGTAGTTGAAGCCTGCGATCAGACGCTGGGCATCTTCACTGTAGAGATGCTCGAGATAAGCACGAGCCAGATCTTCTGTCTTGTTGCGCTGTACGTTCCGATCGATCCAGGCTACGGGAAACTCGGCGAAGAAGCTTACCTTGGGTACCACCACCTCGTATCCACCTTCCGGATACTCCGCGAGGATATTGTTTACCTCGGATTCGAAGGTCAAAAGCACATCGCCAATTCCGCGTTCGGTAAAGGTAGTGGTGGCGCCACGCCCACCGGTATCGAACACTGCTACGTTACCCAGGAAGGTCCGTAGATACTGATCGACCTGCTGTTGGTCATTATCGAAGGCCTGCTGAGCATAGCCCAGCGCGGCGAGATAACTGTACCGACCATTTCCCGACGTCTTGGGATTCGGCAGCACCGAACTCACGTCAGATCGAGCAAGGTCATCCCAGTTGCGGATGTTCTTGGGATTGCCCTTGCGCACGAGGAAAGCCATGGTGGAATAGTACGGGGAACTGGCATTCGGCAGCCGATCACGCCAGTCCGCAGGAATGAGCTTGCCCCGCTCGTGCAGGATGTCGACGTCGGTGACCTGATTATAGGTAACCACATCCGCCCGCAAGCCCTGGATGATAGCCTGGGCCTGGCGTGAAGAACCGCCATGGGACTGTTTGATCTGCACCCTTTCACCCTGCTCGGCTTGCCAGTGAGCCGCGAAGAGCTCGTTATAGGCGGAAAACAGCTCGCGGGCGATGTCGTAGGAAGAGTTCAGAAGCTCCCGATCGGAAGCCTGTACGAAAGAGCCAAACGACATCCCGGACGCTAGCACCAGCGCGCCGGTAAAACCGCCAACTCGTTGCCAAAATGAAGACTTCATACGCATCTCCCAAAAAACGATCGCCTCGACGGGCAGGGTCGTCAGACTACCGAAGGAGCGGACATATAACAATCTGGGCAGTTAGATTGTTTTGCTTATTCCTTAATCCACTGAGGTCTAAGCAAGTGATTGTCGATTTCCGACTGCAGGCGCTCGGACATGTTGGGATTAGTCCGCCAAATACGATCCCGATCGATGATCTGATCCGGTTTTGATGTGCTACCGAGGAGGTATTTGGCAGCCCGCGACTATCCGAATCCGCTCGCGGCAAATTTGTCGAGGGCACATCCCCTCAGCCCTCGAGCGATATTTGGCGCAAATAAAAAACCCAGCCTGTTGGCTGGGTTTTTTATATTAGGTGCTTGACGATGACCTACTCTCACATGGGGAAGCCCCACACTACCATCGGCGATGCATCGTTTCACTTCTGAGTTCGGGATGGGATCAGGTGGTTCCAATGCTCTATGGTCGTCAAGCAATTCGGTTGCTGTGCGTTGTTTAGTCCACACGGCTAAAGGGTTGGGATCGTGACAGAAGTTTTTCAAGCTGGCTCAGGTCTGCAATCTCATGCAGTTCCAAACTGTCGTTTTGCATGTCTTGTCTACAACACCAGATTGCTT
>JAUVYN010000105.1 GCA_030603065.1 Pseudomonas sp. | reverse complement strand
CCCATTCGTACTTGAAGGGTACGAGCTGGTTGAGGTCGGCGCGGCAGTTGATCATGCGCTTGGCGTCGACGCTGACGCGGGCGGCGGAGCCTTCCAGGTCTTCCAGGCCTTCTTCGACGTCCAGGGTGTCGAGGGCGGCCTTGGCGCGGGCGATGGCGTCGGAGTCGGCGGTGCTGATCTGGCGGGCGTCTTCGATGGCGCTGTCGGCCTGGGTGTCCAGGGCGGTGGGGGCTTCTACCGCAGCGCTGGTGCGCTGGGGAGCGGTGGGGATGGTTTCTTCTTTGTCGAATTCGTCCCAGCTGAGCATGGGGTTCTCCTGATCTTGTAGGCCCTGCGCGGGGCGGGGCGTTGTGTTGTGTTCAATGCCGCATGGCGTAGCGCGGGGGCGCTACACCCCAACATTGGTGCGGCGCGGGGCGCTGGGCCTCGGCGGTGCCGGTTTGGCGTAGCGCGGGAGCGCTACACCCCATTGTGCGGCGCTGTTACTGGCAGGCTTCGCAGTCTGGCTCGTCGATGGAGCAGGCCTTGGGTAGCGGCGCGGGGCCGGCTGGGGCTGCGTTCAGCGTCGGGGCGGCGCCGCTGGATACCGCGTTGAGCTTGCCGGTGTTGACGGTGGATTTCTCGGTGCTGGTAGCGGCCAGGGCACGGAGGTAGTAGGTGGTCTTGAGGCCACGGAACCACGCCATGCGGTAGGTCACGTCCAGCTTCTTGCCGCTGGCGCCGGCGATGTACAGGTTCAGCGACTGGGCCTGGTCGATCCACTTCTGACGGCGGCTGGCGGCCTCGACGATCCACTTGGTGTCGACTTCGAAGGCGGTGGCGTACAGCGCTTTCAGGTCCGCCGGAATGCGGTCGATCTGCTGTACCGAGCCGTCGTAGAACTTCAGGTCGTTGACCATGACCGGGTCCCACAGCTTGCGTGCCTTGAGGTCACGCACCAGGTAGGGGTTGATCACGGTGAACTCGCCGGACAGGTTCGATTTGACGTACAGGTTCTGATACGTCGGCTCGATCGACTGGGACACGCCGGTGATGTTGGCGATGGTCGCGGTCGGGGCGATGGCCATGATGTTGGAGTTGCGGATGCCTTTCTTCACGCGGGCACGCACCGGCTCCCAGTCCAGGGTCTGGCTGCGGTCGACTTCGATGTACTGCGCGCCACGCTGCTCGGCGAGAATGTTCAGCGAATCCAGCGGCAGGATGCCCTGGCTCCACAGCGAGCCGTCGAAGGTGGAGTAGGCGCCACGCTCGTCGGCCAGGTCGCAGGAGGCCTGGATGGTGTAGTAGCTGATCGCTTCCATCGAGCGGTCGGCGAACTCGACCGCGGCGTCGGAGCCGTAGGCGATGTGCTGCAGGTAGAGCGCATCCTGAAAGCCCATCAGGCCCAGGCCGACCGGGCGGTGCTTGAGGTTGGAGTTCTTCGCCTGCGGCACGCTGTAGTAGTTGATGTCGATGACGTTATCCAGCATGCGCACGGCGGTCTTGACGGTGCGCTCGAGCTTGGCGGTGTCCAGCTTGCCGTCGACGATGTGCTGCGGCAGGTTGATCGAGCCCAGGTTGCACACGGCGATCTCGTCGGCCGAGGTGTTCAGGGTGATCTCGGTGCACAGGTTGGAGCTGTGGACCACGCCGACGTGCTGCTGCGGGCTGCGCAGGTTGCAGGCGTCCTTGAAGGTCAGCCAGGGGTGGCCGGTCTCGAACAGCATGCTCAGCATCTTGCGCCACAGGTCGCGGGCCTGGACGGTCTTGTGCAGCTTGAGCTTGCCGTACTCGATCAGCGCCTCGTAATACTCGTAGCGCTCCTCGAAGGCCTTGCCGGTCAGGTCGTGCAGGTCGGGCACGTCGGACGGGGAGAACAGCGTCCATTTGCCGTCGTCGAACACGCGCTTCATGAACAGGTCGGGAATCCAGTTGGCGGTGTTCATGTCGTGGGTACGGCGGCGGTCGTCACCGGTGTTCTTGCGCAGCTCGAGGAATTCCTCGATGTCCAGGTGCCAAGTTTCCAGATAGGCGCACACCGCGCCCTTGCGCTTGCCGCCCTGGTTCACGGCCACTGCGGTGTCGTTGACCACCTTGAGGAAGGGCACCACGCCCTGGCTCTTGCCGTTGGTGCCCTTGATGTAGGCGCCGAGTGCGCGGACGTTGGTCCAGTCGTTGCCCAGGCCGCCGGCAAATTTGGACAGCATCGCGTTGTCGTGGATGGCCTTGTAGATGCCGGACAGCTCGTCCGGCACCGTGGTCAGGTAGCAGGAGGACAGCTGCGGGCGCAGGGTGCCGGCGTTGAACAGGGTCGGCGTGGAGGCCATGTAGTCGAAGGACGACAGCAGGTTGTAGAACTCGATGGCGCGCTCGTTCTTCTGCGGCTCTTCGATCGCCAGGCCCATGGCTACGCGCATGAAGAACACCTGCGGCAGCTCGAAGCGGATGCCGTCCTTGTGAATGAAGTAGCGGTCGTACAGGGTCTGCAGGCCGAGGTAGGCGAACTGCTGGTCGCGCTCGTGATCCAGCGCGGCGCCCAGCTGCTCCAGGTCGAACTCCTTCAGGCGCGGATCGAGCAGCTCGAACTCGACACCTTTTTCGACGTAGGCCGGCAGCGCCTTGGCGTACAGCTCCTTCATTTCATGGTGGGTGGCGCTGGTGGCCACGCCGAGGAAGGTCAGCGCTTCGGCACGCAGGGTGTCCATCAGCAGGCGGGCGGTGACGTGGGTGTAGTTCGGCTCGCGCTCGACCAGGGTGCGGGCGGTCATCACCAGCGCGGTGTTCACGTCGCGCAGGGTCACGCCGTCGTAGAGGTTCTTCAGGGTGTCGCGCTCGATCAGCGCGGCGTCGACTTCTTCCAGCCCTTCGCAGGCTTCGCTGATGAGGATGCGCAGGCGGCCGATATCCAGCGGCTGCTTGCTGCCGTCATCCAGGGTGACGCGGATGCTCGGGTGCGCTTCCACCGGCTGGTTGCCCTGGCGCGCCTGGCGCTGGCGGGCGTGTTCTTCACGGTACAGCACATAGGCGCGGGCGATCTTCTGTTCGCCGGAGCGCATCAGCGCCAGTTCCACCTGGTCCTGGATCTCTTCGATATGCAGGGTGCCGCCGGAGGGCATGCGCCGCCAGAAGGTGGCGGTGATGGTTTCGGCGAGCTGGTTCACGGTGCTGTGAATGCGGCTGGAGGCAGCGGCCTGGCCGCCTTCCACGGCGAGGAAGGCCTTGGTGATGGCGATCTTGATCTTGTCGTCGGTGTAGCTCACCAGCGTGCCGTTGCGCTTGATGACGCGCAGCTGGCCGGGGGCGGTGACCTGCAGGTCGGCGCCATGCTCGTCGGGACGGGCGATCCCCGTTGTGGATGGGGAAGGGGTCGGGGTGACGTGCATGGCGTTCTCCTTGGAATGAATGAACACAATATCTTGTAAACAGGGTCAAGCAGGGGATGTTGGCTCTGGTTCCGTCCCTGGATCGAACCTGTACTGCGAGAGACCGAGAAACCTGCTGTGCTGGCCTCTGCCGAGGCCGTCAGACACTTTTCGCGGCAATCTATATATGGTGCGCTTGGCAATCTGGAACACAAGATAGAGTGTGTTTCTGATGTGCGCAAGGCGGCTGATCGAAAAAAATCGAGCTCGGAATTTGTCCCCCGTGTGTATGAATCAGCTACCACGCGGGCGCTGCGCAGTTTTCCACAGGGTTATCCAAGGCAGAATTTTTTTCTGGTCGGTACCACTATATATAGTGGGTCGTGCGCGGGGCCGGTACGCTGCGTTTTGCCCGGGCATTGTGGACACGGCATTGTTACAATCTGGCTCTCCCCTGGCTTTCCTCGAGTATGTGAATGGACGTTGAGAGTGAACTGATTCTTCTGGTAGAAGACGACCGCAAGTTGGCCGACCTGATCGCCGAGTTTCTGCGTGGGCAGGGGCTGCAGGTGGAGGTCGAGCATGACGGGGGCAGGGCGGTGGAGCGTATTCTTCGGGAGGTGCCGGCGCTGGTGGTGCTCGACATCATGCTGCCCGGTGAAGACGGCCTGAGTATTTGCAAGCGCCTTCGCGCGGCCGGCTTTTCTCGGCCGATCCTGATGCTTACCGCGCGCAGCGAGGATGAGGACCACATTCTGGGGCTGGAACTCGGGGCGGACGATTACGTGAACAAGCCGGTGCGGCCACAGGTGCTGCTCGCGCGGATCAGGGCGCTGCTGCGCCGGCGCGGTGAGGCGGAGGGTCGCAATCTTGGGGCGCGCTTGCAGTTCGGTCCGTTGGTGATCGATCACACCCGCCGGGAAGCCTGGCTGGACGGTGCGCTTATCGACCTGACCGGTGCCGAGTTCGATCTGCTCTGGCTGCTTGCCAGCAACGCCGGCCGCGTACTCAGCCGCGAAGAGACGTTTGTGGCCCTGCGCGGTATCGAGTATGACGGGCAGGACCGTTCGGTCGATGTGCGCATCTCGCGCATACGCCCGAAGATCGGCGACTGCCCGGAGCAGCCGCGCATTATCAAGACCGTGCGTAGCAAGGGCTATCTGTTCGTCGCGCCGGAAGCAGATCCGCAGTGAACTCGATCTTCTTTCGGATCTATGGCGGCATGCTGCTGGTCCTGGTGACCTTTTCGCTGCTTGGTCTGCTGAGTATTCAGTTGATCAACAACGTGCGTGCCGAGGAGTACCGGGAACGCATCGCCTGGGGTACCTTTCGGTTGATGGCCGACAATCTGGCGCCCATGGATGAGATGGAGCGCCTGCGGGCGCTGGCCGCCTGGACCCGTCTCATCGGGGTGCAGTTGCAGCTGGCCGATCTGCCGACCCTGGGGCTGGATACCGGCGCCGTCGCTCGGCTTCAGCAGGGTCATGTGCTGGTCCAGGCGAACAAGGTTCCCGAACTGTCGATCTATTCAATGGTGGACGCGGCCAGCGGTGTGGTGTTGACCACCAGTATTTCGAGGATTTCGGAGCAGCTGGGGCGGGCCACGCTCTACCTGGTCGCCGATGAACTGGTGCGTCACCCTGATGCCGAGATGCCCGGCCAGCTGCAGAAACTTCGGCGAGACAAGGGTTTTGGCTACCCGCTGCAACTGGCCTCGATCCGCGAGGCTGACATCGACCCCGACCAGCGCCGGCGTCTGGAGGAGAGCGATACCGTCATGACCCTGGGCCCGGACGGGGACGCAGTACTGTTGTACATGAAGATTCCGGACAGTGACTGGGTGCTGAGCCTGGGGCCGCTGTATCAGATGAACGATTACCCACCGGAGATGCTGCTGATCACGGCGCTGCTGGTCGTGGCCTTCAGCGGGCTGTTCATCTATCTGCTGATTCGCCAATTGGAGCAACGTCTGTCCGGCCTGGAGACCGCTGCTTCGCGTATTACCCGCGGCAATCTGGATGCTCGGGTCAGTGCACGCACCCAGGACTCGATCGGACGCCTGGGCCGGACCTTCAATGAAATGGCGAGTCATCTGCAGCGCCTGATGCGTCTACAGCGTGAAATGATCGGAGCCGTGTCCCATGAGTTGCGCACTCCGGTGGCACGTCTGCGCTTCGGCCTGGAGATGGTGGACAGCGCCATGAATGAAGAGGACCGCCAGCGCTATCTGGCAGGGATGGACGCCGATCTCAGCGAACTGGACAAGCTGGTTGACGAGATCCTGACCTATGCACGGCTGGAGCAGGGAACGCCGTCGCTGAGTCTGACGCCGACGGACGTGCCGGCAGTGGTGGATCGGGTCGTAGGTGAGCTGTCGCGGCTTGGCCTGGATATCGAACTGATCCATCAGGATCAGTCGATCGGCCGTGCTGCCAGGGTGGATGCCGAGCCACGTTTCCTGCACAGGGCGATCACCAATCTGGTTACCAATGCAATGCGTCATGCGGCGAGTCGTGTGCAGATCACCACTCGCGTCGTCAGTGATCAGTGCATGGTGCTGGTCGAGGATGACGGCCCGGGGATACCGGAAGAGCTGCGCGAGCGGATCTTCACGCCCTTTCTCCGGCTGGATGACAGCCGCACCCGTGCCTCAGGCGGCTACGGTCTGGGCCTGGCAATCGTGCGGCGGGTGATTTACTGGCACGGAGGCCAGGCCCGGGCGACCGAGTCGACGGCGCTCGGGGGCGCCGCCTTCGTGCTGGCCTGGCCGGTAAGGCGCAGCTGAGCTGTCAGCGGGTGTGGCCGTTGACCAGCAGACGAAACGCAGTGGTGGCGGGCTCGGGGTCGGGTGTGCGGCCGCAGATAAGGTCACAATAGATCGCGCCTTCGCCGATCCGGATGATGAAATAGGCGAGGCTTTCGGCGTCCATCTCCGGGTTGATGCGGCCGGCCTTGATTTCCTCTTCGAACAGGCGGCGCCAGGTCTCGATCAACCGGTCCTGCAGGCCGGAAATGTTCGAGGTGAGCAACTGCAGGCCCCACTGCGGTTCATTACGAAGGAAGTCGTGCATCGGCTGGGCGTTGATCAGCGCAATGTTGATATCGGTGTAGATCTGCGCCAGAAAGTCGATGCCCTTGAGGCTGGGATTGGTCTGTGCCCGCTCGATTGCCTGGTCATAGATGCCCTTGTACAGCGACCAGAGAATCTCGCCCATCAGCAGGTCCTTGTTGCCGACCCAGCGCATCAGTGTCGCACGTCCGATGTCCAGTTCCTCGGCCAGCAGCGAGAGGTTCAGTCGCCGGCCTTCTAGCCACCAGCGGCGTGCCATGCGGAAAGCGGAGAGGGGGGTTGCGCGTTCGTCGGACTTGCGTTGGGAAAGCGCCATCGCAAGGGGGGTAGGTGCAGTCATTTCCGTCGCCTGTTCAATGTAAGTAAGCATCATGCCGGCGGCTATGGTAGCAAGGCCGATACCAAGATACAAAGTGTCCCGATACTGGTGCACCGTCGATTAGACGAAAGAATGACAAGCTTTGTTGGATTCTGACACGACCCGGACAAGCGTTTCGTTCGTCCGGGCTCTGAGCCACGTCAGCCGCGGCCGATGAAAGGCATCCTGGTGGCCATTATGGTCATGAACTGTACATTGGTTTCGAGAGGCAGCTTCGCCATTTGGACGACCGCCTGCGCCACGTGCTCTACGTCCATTACCGCTTCGGCAGCTATCGCGCCATGTGCTTGCGGCACGCCACGCTGCATGGGAATGGCCATGTCGGTGGCGGCGTTGCCGATGTCGATCTGCCCGCAGGCAATATTGTATTTGCGACCGTCCAGCGAGGTGGACTTGGTGAGGCCGGTCATGGCGTGTTTGGTCGAGGTATAGGGGGCCGAGTTTGGCCGTGGCGCGTGGGCCGAAATCGAGCCGTTGTTGATGATGCGTCCACCCATAGGCTCCTGCGCCTTCATGATACGAAAGGCATGCTGGGTACACAGAAAGGCTCCGGTCAGGTTGGTATCGACGACTGCCTTCCATTGTGCGTAGCTCAGGTCTTCCAGCGGAATCGGCGGTGCACCCGTGCCGGCGTTGTTGAAGAGTACATCCAGCCGACCCCATGTCCGCATCAGGGTCTCGAAGAGGGCGTCCACCGCGACCGGGTCGCCCACGTCCGCCTGAATGCAAAGCACCTCGCCTCCCAACGAGTGAATCTGCTGACGCGTCTCTTCCAGCCGATCAAGGCGCCGCCCGCTGATGGCGACACGGTAGCCGGCCTGGGCCAGGGCCCGTGCGCAGGCCTGGCCGATGCCGGTGCCACCACCTGTAACCAGTGCTACCTGTTTGGGTTCGTTGCTCATCGCTTTACTCCTGTGGCGGGCTGTTGGGCAAAGCGCAGTATGGCGAACTGATCGAGCTAGGCAAGGGCTTGCCGGCTGGTGAGCGGCTGCTGAATGCAAGGCAATAAAAAAACCGGCTACGAAGTGTAGCCGGTTCCGGTTACAGCTAGTTGGAGGAAGCAGTGCTTACTCTATACCCTTCTTCTGGACATCCCAGCTACGGCTGGTGCACAGCGTGCAATTGCTGCCGTAGAAAGTGCTGCGGGCATTCTGGTCGCCCATCAGGTGGTAGCGATACCAGGCAGTGGAGGGGCCGCGGTAGCCGCCGCCATCACCCACCGGCTCGAAGTGACCGGCGCGCTGCAACTCGCCCCAGAAGACCGGGACATTGGCGTTGCGGAACACCGGGCGACCGTTGAGTGTTGAGCCGGCCAGGGTATCCGAGCTGCCGGTCATCAGGAACATGGGGCCGTTCTGCTGGGACTGGGAAGAGGTTCTGTGACCGAGTCCGCGGACATAGGGCTGGAAGGGCGCGGTTGCAGTGATACGAGCATCACGGCCAGCCATGATCGAGCCGCCACCGCCCTGGGAATGCCCCGACGAACCCACGCGGTTCAGGTCGAGCCGACCTGCGTAGGTGCCGGTGGAACGTCCGTTCTGCTGAACCAGATAGTCCAGGCAGGCGATCATCTCTTCGCCACTGCCGGCGTTGGACGTGCGCGCTGCAGCGACCACGAAGCCGTGGCTCGCCCAGTGGCTGAGCAGGTCGCCATAGGTGGAGGGTGTGCCGCCGGTGCCATTGCCCCAGATGATGATCGGGTGACGCAGACCGTTGTCGCCCAATGAACGGGGCCGGTAGATGCGGCAGCTCGGGCCTTCGTTACCACTGGTGGTCGCGAAAGGACCGTTGGCGGCAAAGTCACCTACTGCAGGAAAGCCGGAATCGACCGGCTGATCGCCAGGCGGCGCCGGATTGGAGGCGAGGGCGCCGGCGGAAAGGGCAATGCCAAGAGCAAGGGTGCTTAGCTTGAGCAAGGGTGCGTTCATCTTTTTCATCTCTCGTTGGATTTATTCTCGAGCGAAGGAACTGAATCAGTCCCAGACTGCGCGCAGTGCCCAACTACCTTAGGCCAGAATGAACGTGTGTTCATTCACCTATTGGGGTGAAATGGCAGCTTAATGGCAGTGAATAAAGCTCAATTGATATTTTTTTGGCATCAATCAGGCGAAAAAAAACCGGCCACCCTGGGGCGACCGGTTCTTCTGCAGCACGACCTCGATGGTTAGTTGATGCCCTTGCGCTGCACGGTCCAGTTACGGTCGGTACAGAGCCCGCAGCGGCTGCCGTAGAACAGGCTTTCGGCGTTGCCGTCGTTCATCAGGTGATAACGAAGCCATGCGGTAGAGGGGCCACGGTAACCACCACCATTGCCGACAGGCTCGAAATGGCCGGCGCTGTCGAGCTCACCCCAGAAGACGGGAACGTTGGCGTTACGGAACACCGGGGCTGCATTCAGACGTGGAGACGCGATGGAATCGCGGCCACCGGTCATCAGGAACATCGGACCGTTCTGCCGGCTCTGCGAGCTGGAACGATGACCAAGGCCGATAGTGTAAGGCTGGAACGGAGCCGTTGCGGTGATGCGTCGGTCCTGGCCTGCCATGATCGAGCCGCCGCCGCCCTGGGAGTGCCCGGAAGTGGCGACACGGTTCACGTCCAGGTTCCCCGCGTAGGTGCCCGAGCTGCGACCATTCTGCTGAACGAGATAGTCCAGGCAGGCGATCATTTCGTCACCGCTGCCCGCATTGGAGGTGTTCGCCGCCGCGACCACGAAGCCATGGCTGGCCCAGTGGGAAAGCAGC
>JAUVYN010000165.1 GCA_030603065.1 Pseudomonas sp. | reverse complement strand
CCAGATTCTCGAGGGCAACGAATCGATCATCGGCCTTATGGTCGAAAGTCACATCGGCTGGGGCAATCAGTCCATTCCGAAGAACCTTTGCGATCTGAAGTATGGCGTATCGATCACCGATGCCTGTATTGACTGGGAGACGACGGTGCAGAGTGTGCGCGCAATGCACACCAAGCTCCACGATATACTGCCGAAGCGCCAGCGCGGCTGACCGCAGTCAGGGTAGGTACAGATGCGCCTGTATTAGCCAGGGCAGAAACGAAAAACCCGCTTTTCAGCGGGTTCAGACTGCTGACAAAGCCCTGGCTCTTTAGCCGGGGCTTTGTTTTTATATGAGCATCACAGGTTTTCAGGTGCTGCTCATGTTGCGTGATCGTCCACCCGTTCAGTCCACCCTTGAGTTCGTCAGCATTGATGAGCTGGTTCCTCAGGATCATCTGTTGCGCAAGGTGGATAAGCACATCGACTTTTCCTTCATTCACGCTCTGGTCAAGGACCTGTACTGCCCAGACAACGGCAGGCCGGCCCTGGATCCAACGCTGTTGTTCAAGCTGTTATTGCTGGGTTACCTGTTTGGCGTGCGTAGTGAGCGGCAGTTGATGCGTGAAGTCCAGGTAAATGTGGCCTACCGCTGGTTTTTGGGATTAAACCTGACGGACAAGGTGCCTGACGCCAGCACGCTCAGTCAGAACCGCCGACGCCGATTCAATGACTCGCCGGTCTATCAGCAGATCTTCGATGAGATTGTCTTCCAGGCCATCAGGCGCAAGCTGGTGTCGGGCGATGTCCTATACACCGACTCGACCCATCTTAAGGCCAATGCCAACAAGGGCAAATGGGCCAAGGCCCGTGCTGTCTCGGAGCGTCAGGCTTATATGGACGAGCTGGACCGGGCGATTGAGGAGGATCGCCTGGCCCATGGAAAAAAGCCCTTGCGCTCGCCATCCAAGCCAGCGGAACCGAGGGAGATCAAACAGAGTACGACTGACCCCGATAGCGGTTACATGACCCGGGACAACAAGCCGCAAGGGTTCTTCTATCTGGATCACCGCACGGTGGACAGCAAGGCCAATATCATTACCGATGTGCATGTCACGGCGGGCAATGTCCATGATGCGGCTCCTTACCTGGAGCGCCTGGCACGCCAGAAGGCGCGCTTCGGCTTCAAGGTCACCCATGTTGGGCTGGATGCGGGCTACCACGTCACGCCAATCAGCAAAGGGCTGGAGGATCAACAGATCAAGGCGGTGTTTGGCTACCGTCGCCCCACCCACCGCAAAGGGTATCTCTACAAGCGCGACTTCCTGTATGACCAGAAAGCTGATCAATACCTCTGCCCGCAAGGTCAGGCACTGATCTACCGCACCACCAGCCGCGAAGGCTATCGTCATTATCAGTCCGACCCCAATCGTTGTAGGCGCTGCCCGCAGCTATCTCACTGCACTGCCAACGCCAAACAACAGAAGACCATCACCCGGCATGTCTGGGAGGATAGCCGGGAGCGGCAGGACGCTCATCGGCTGACGGAGTGGGGTAAGAAGATCTACAAGCGCCGTAAGGAAACGGTGGAAAGAAGCTTTGCTGATGCCAAGGAGCTGCATCAGTACCGCTATGCCCGCTACCGTGGACGGAGCAAGGTGCAAGCCCAATGCCTGCTCACCGCAGCAGCACAGAACATCAAGAAAATCGCTCTGCTGGCAGCTTGAGGCCGACCAGTAGCCACAAGCGTCTGGCAAATCACTTCAGAACACTCACTGGAAGGCGATAGACGACCGCTACTCGGCAAGCTTCGTATTTGGCTGCCGGCTGGGAAGTGGTCCATGAAAAAGAGTCCAGAAGCTGAAAAACAAAACCCCGCTCGAAATGGAGCGGGGTTTGTCAGCTATCTGACGGCCCCCGAAGGGGCCGCCAAAGATCGAGCGATGCTCAATGTACCAACTGCCGTGCCAGTGCCACTTCCACCGAGTCGCCGTCCTGATTGAGAACGTCCAACCCGGATTCCGGCACGTCTCCCGACGTGCTCTGTGACACCGTGATCTTCTTGGCCATCAGCCCCAGGCAAGTTATCTGCGAGGTGGCCGCGTAGCCCAGGTAAATCACCCTGACCGGCTGCTTCTGCCCGATACGCCAGGAACGGCGCGCGGCCTGCTGCAGCGAGTACACGTTGTAGCCCGACTGCATGAACACGATGGTCGGAAACTCCAACAGGTCCAGGCCGGTTTTCACCAGCTCAGGGTTAGTGATGAGCACGTCGATGCCGCGATCCAACTGCTCGGCGATCCAGTCTTCCCGGCGGGAAGCATCCACGCTCGCGCGCAGTACCGCCACCTTGAAGCCTTCCTGCTCCAGCAGCACCTTCAAGCGCGATGTGGTGTCGCGCGTGCCGGTATAGACGCTGTAGACCAGCACCTTGCGACCCGCCGCTTTTTCCTCGCGGCAGATGTCGATCAGCTCCCGCTCCTTCGGCATGACCTCCAGATCGGTGAACAGCGACGGCGTAAACGCCAGCAGATTGCGGGTGCGCGGATGCTTGACCGTCTCGGACCGAAAGCACGTGTCCGGCCAGGCCAGCAGCACGTTGAGGACCACACCCAGCAGCGTCGTGTCGCGGCGCGCCAGCGCCTGCTTCAGCTCGGCGGTCAGTTGCCCCGCCAGGCGTCCATAGGCCTGCGCCTGCTCCGCGTCCATCGCCACTTCGCGGAACTCCTCGTCGTAGGGCGGCAGCACGTTGCCACCGATATCCTTCAACTTGAGGAAGACCGTGAACGGTAATACGCAGCGCAGCACGCCCTTGGGACCGAATCCGGGGGCCTTCACGGTTCGCACCGTGATCTTGCTGCCCTTGGCGGTCTTGTGGGCCGAGCCCTTGCTCTCGGAGTAGATGTCCTTGAGCACGCCGTGATCGCGCATGAACGCCATCGCGGCCGGCGTCAGACTGCCTTGCTTGCTCGGCCGGTAGCCGTCTTCGATCATTCGCCCCGGCAGGGCGCGGAACAGCAGGTAGAACAGGTCGTCGCCATAGCCGCCCATCAAGGTGCCGGTCAGCAGCAGCGTCTTGCGCGCCTTGGAGGCCAAGACCCCCATCGCCTGCCCCTGGGCGGAACCCGCGTTCTTGTACTCGTGCGCCTCGTCGGCGATGAGCAGGTCGAACGTGCCTTGCGGCAGGTAGCGTTTGACGTATTCCGAAGGCTGATAGCCACCTTCGCCGAAGCCGAACTCCATCGAGGCCATCGCACGTTCCATGCGCTGGGCCTGCCGGTCGGAAAACACCAGCTCGCCGTTGTCGTCCATGAGATTGATGAACTCGTACAGGTTGTCGCCCAGCATCGAAGCCAGGAACGACTCGCCGAACTTCTTCATCAGCTTCTGTGCAGTGACTTCGCCGATGGTGGGAATACGCTTGAGCGCCTTGAGCACGGCTTGCGACTGGTCGTTGACCGACAGGCGC
>JAUVYN010000020.1 GCA_030603065.1 Pseudomonas sp. | reverse complement strand
GTCCGGGCAATCGTCGATCAAAAGAATGTGGCTGTTGGGCAGCATAGACAGCAGAATTCCTGTAGGCGGAATGACTTTGTCAGCGCACTAGTGGCGCTACGCCATGCCTTTTATTAATTGGCACCACGTTAGCCATATTTGGCTTGCCAGTCAATTAGTTGGCGCACTAATTACGCCATGGCAGGGGCTGCAGGCCCCTCAGGTGAACATCTGGTAGACCTTGGCGCTTTGTTTGCTGCGCTGGAGGGTCTGCATCTCGAGAGCCAACTGGCCTTGTACCGCCTGGCACAGGGCGATGACCTCACGGTAGGTCTCCGACAATGCGGTCAGGACGATAGACAGCTGTTCATCGTCTCGACCAGGCTGCTGCATGATGCTGCCGACCAGCTGGCGACAAAGCAGGTCGAGCTCCCCCACCTGCTCCCAATCGCCGGCCTTTACCGCTTCGACCAGCGAGCTGTGTACCTGTTCAAGCTGCGGAACGGCAGACATCATGATTTACTCCTCAAGCGGGACGAATGTTGTCCCAGCCCTCTTTGACCTGACGCAGCAGATCCGCCACCTCATCAAGCATTGCCGGATCATTTCTGACATTGGCCAGCCCCAAACGCTGAAGCATGAAAGCATAGAGATTATCGAGATTGATCGCCAGCTCACCGCCCTTTTCCACGTCTATGGCGCCACGCAGCCCTTCGACGATATCCACTGTCTTGCCGATCAGCTCACCCTTGAGCGCCAGATTGCCATATTGCATAGCCCCCTTGGCTTGGGCGATACGCTGCAATCCACCTTCCAGAAGCATCTGAATCAGACGATGCGGACTAGCCTCCGTCACTTGCGCGTGAACGTTGACGGTCTGGTACTGCTTCATGGCATAGGCGTTCATGGTACATATCCTGAGATGTGTTGCACATGAACTCTATATCGGGTGACCAGGGCGAAACTTGAGCTAAAAGAGTCAAAATTCCGGTGCCTGGGGGGTCAGGTGGGTTCTATCGCATCCCAACCAGTCTTGATCTCCTGTAGAAGCGCCAGAACTTCGTCAAGCGAACGAGGCGTGTCATCCAAGGCGACTCCAGCCAACTTGCGGAGCATGTAATCGTAGAGCGAATCCAAATTCTCGGAGAGTTGCCCGCCAAGATCCATGTCGAGCGAGCCCTGCAGCGCACCGATGATGCTGATGGTGCTGCCCACTGCCGCCCCCCGGCGCTCTACATTGCCTGTTTCGAGCGCATGGCGGGCCAGTTTAACGCGTTCGATGGCGCCGTTGAGCAGCAGCTGCACGGCCCGGTACTGCGACACTTCCTGGGAGATATTGACCTGCTTGTAGGTATCGATCGGGTTGGCCATCATTTCTTGTCCTGTCTGACGACGCCGGGCAGGTTTGCCAGAGCGCCGGCGAGGAATTCGCTCGTGCCGGACAATTGTCCGACCAGTGCATCCATCGCATTGAATTGAGCGAGCAGCCGGGTTTCCAGCTTGGCTACTCGCCGGGTAAGTTGCTCTCTTTGAGCGTCAAGACCGGACAGCGTATTTTGCAGCGCCTTGGTCCGACCATCCAGAATACCTCCCGTCTGCGTATAGGGGGCGACCTTGCTTTCCAGCTTCGCCATCAGGCCATCCGAACCTGTCAGCATCCCACTCAGTTGATCGAAGCTGTTGCGCATGACCGCATCGAGCTTGGCATCATCAAGCTTGAGCGTCCCGTCGCGCTGGGTGGTGATGCCCAGATCGGCCAGTATCCGCAGTTCGCCGCCCGAGTTGACCGGAGCGCCCAGCTCCGACCGCATTGATGACATGAAGGAGCGGACCGACGAATCACCCACCAAAGCACCGGTGACCGGCTTGGAGTCATCTCCGCCAACTGGCGTCACTACGGTGAGGCTGCCCACAGTTCCAAGCAATTTGTTGTAGGCATCGACGAACTTCTGGATCGAGCTTTTGACGCCGGCGCGATCTTCAGAAACGTTAAGATTGATGGTACTTGCCCGCTCGATCTCCTCCGGTGACTGAGCCGATTTCAGAGTTAGAGTGACACCCTCGATTGCGTCGGTTATCACATTGGTGGCGCTGTTGATCGTTATGCCGTCGATAGCCAACCTGGCGTCACGCGCATAGCTGATAACGCGTGGCTCCGCAGGGGCATCCGGGTTGACTTCACCTGGCTTGAAATCCACTGTAGCCGGCGGGGTGAATGCCAACTGAGCAAGGGTGCCGGAGTCTGAAGCCTGGGTTTCGACCTCCACGACAATATCATTGCCCGTGCCCGACTTATCGGAACTGAGCACCAATCGGGCACCGCCGTTACCGCCCGGGTCACTTACAATGGTGGCGGAAAGGCCCTTGCCCCTGCCCGCGGCATTGATTGCATCCCGGATACCGGACAGCGAATTGTTCTCCGGCGTAACGCTGACAGATATCTCGCTGTCGCCTGCAGAGATTCTGAGCGTGCCTGTGCCTATCGGATCCGTCGCGTTTTCCACACCACGAAGCGCGACCTTGCTGGTCTGCGCGATATTGAAAACCTGAACGCTGCTATTGCCGGCGGTGGCCTTGGCATTGGCCGTGACCGAAAAGATATCCGCCTTGCCTGAGGAGGCACTGCGTTTTTCGAAAAGAGAGGGGTTATTGAGATCCTTCAGGACGCTCTGAAAACTGGACAGCGCACTACGAAACTGGCCGAGCCCCGAGAATTTGGCAGTAGTCGCCTTCTCGAGCCTGTTGAGCTGAGCACTCTTGGGTGCGGATTCGGCGTTAACAAGCGCACTTACAATGCCCTTGATGTCCATGCCCGACCCTATGCCGGTTCCAATTCCTATTGTCATCTGTCTGCTCCCGCGTCCGTTATTTGACGATACGCCAGCTGAAAGGGGTATTTTCAGCTATAAAGCAAAAACTGCGCCATATGAGACGGCGAGCTCAGGCTTCCGCCTTGAACAGCAGGCTGCGTATTTCCGAAAGGCTTTCAGCGAGCTGCAGAGCCTCTTCGGAAGGAATCTGGCGAATCAATTCGCCCGTCTTGCGTTCGGTGATGCTCACAACCATTCGGCCACTAGCATCATCGAGCTGAAATCCGATGTCGCGACTGACCGACTGGACAAACTCCTGCATATCGGCCAAGGCATCCTGCAGCTTGTCCTTCTGCGCAGGGTCAGTGCTCTGCAATGGCTCGACGCGCTGAGATGCTTCGGGGTTTACGAAAGCTGATGATGCCCCCGTTACCGCCGAATCGACAGCTGTTCGGCTTTCAGTCGATCCGATGTTACGGCTGGTTTCCACTGGCTTGAGTATGCCCATATCCATGGTAATCACCTCGCATAGGAAAAAGCGGAGAGAAGGTCACCCTTCTCCCCGCATCGCTACCCTGAACCCTCTTAGCCGAGCAGGCTGAGGACGGCCTGGGGCAACTGGTTGGCCTGAGCCAGCATCGCAGTACCAGCCTGCTGCATGATCTGGTTCTTGGTCAGGTTTGCAGACTCCGCTGCGTAGTCAGTATCCATGATCCGGCTACGGGCGCCAGCAGCATTTTCAGAGATATTCTGAAGGTTGCTGATGGTGGACTCGAAGCGGTTCTGGACCGCACCCAGCTTGGCGCGCTCGCTGTCTACCTGGGCGATGGCGCCGTCCAGAGCCTGGATGGCCTGCTGGGCACCTTCGGCAGAAAGAATGCTCAGGTTGCTGACCGAGGATTCGACGCTGACTGCCGAGGTGGAGCCTGCGGACAGACCCAGTGCAGCTAGTCCAGTGCCAGCAGCGCCATCGGCCACGGTGAAGTCCCTACCCGAGAACAGCTTCAAAGTGCCGTCATCGTTCTTGCTCGCGCTGACACCGGTGCTGGCGGTGTTGATCGCAGTGACGATCGAATCCATGTCGCTACCCTTGGCAAGACGCACTTCAGTGCCATTCAGGGTGATAGAGGTAGCGGCCTCCAGCTTCGCAGAAGTCGTGCCAGCAGTCAGACCAAGCGCGGCAAGCGAGCCACCGCTGGCGTCCGCAAGCTTGATTGCCTTGCCGTCAGCGGATTCGAGGGAGAACCGGCCGTCGGCGAAGGAGGCAGTGACTCCGGTGTCCGCAGTCTGTGCATTGATCGCAGTCAGAATGTCGTCAACGGTATCGGTCTCTGAAAAGCTCACTGCAGTGGCGTTATCGTTGAGCCTGATGCTGCCAGCGGCTCCGACCACAGAGGTCAGTGTCGCAGGACCGGTGGTGGTGGTACCCGGGTCCGCAGCAACTGCGTTAGACCCGCTAGTTACTGGAGTGCCCCCGTTTACTGTAAGCGACACCAGACCTGGGCCGGAGATATTGTATTCACCAGCGTTGGTGCCGGCCGTGACGGTATAACCAGCAGTAGTGGCTGCGGCCTGCAGCGCGGTCAGCATTTCAGCGTCGCTGGTAGGCGGCGTGGAGAGATCAACCGCAGTCGTGCCAAGCGTGACCGAGGTTGAACCGAACGCGATGACCTGATCGGTGAGGGCCCCAGGCACTGCAGCTGAGCCAGTGGTGGCGCCAGTGACAGTGGGTGCAGTGACGACTGAGCCAACGACTTCAGCCTTGAGACCGGCTGGTGCGGTGCCAGCCGCAGAGGCAGCACTGAATGAGCCCTTCAGGCCCACTGCGCTGAGGTCACCCAGTCCGAAAGATACAGTTTCGTTGGCGTTCGAGCCGATCTGGAAACTGGCATTGCCCATTGAACCGTCAAGCAGCTTCTTGCCACCGAATGCAGTGGTATCGGCAATACGGGTCAGTTCGCCGGACAGCGCGGAAAATTCCTGCTGCAGTGCAGCACGCTCGGTATCGCTGTTGGAACCGTTGGCAGACTGCAGAGCGAGGTCACGCATACGCTGCATGATGTTGGTGGATTCCTGCATCGCGCCTTCAGCGGTCTGGGCGATGGAGATACCGTTGTTCGCGTTCTTGACTGCTACACCGAGGCCGTTGATCTGGCTGGTCAGACGGTTGGAGATCTGCAGGCCGGCGGCATCGTCCTTGGCACTGTTGATCTGCGAACCGGAGGACAGACGCTGCAGCGAGGTCTGCAGGTTTGTAGAAGAAGAACCCAGGTTACGCTGGGCATTCAGTGAAGCTACGTTAGTGTTGACTGTAAGAGCCATGGTAAGTCTCCAAAGACCTAGAGTGTTTGCCTGAGCTTGCGTCCCCAGGGCCGGCTTTGCCCAGGCACCCATTGAGTTCGCATTCGATTACTTTATCGGCGTTGTCGCCAGGACCTTTAGGGTTCGTCGGAAAATTCTTTTTCCGCTTGCTTGACAACCGCTTGCGGTTGCTGAACCACTGCCACGACCCTCGGCCGGCGAGCGATGACGACTGCTTGCCTTTCCTTACCGATACCTGTTTATCGACGTGTTTACCGAAAGCTTTAGGCCAGTGATTGCATAGTGACAGGACGAGCGTAGCCGAACGCGCCAAGTCGGCGTAGCGACGACATATAGCGCTTCTGCGTTACGCCAGGAGGTGTTGGTGTCTTGATCGGAAGGCCGTTGTGTCGTCGAGCGGGAGCTCGACAAGCCAGGGGGGGGGCGAGCGCTCCACCACGGGAAGGGCGGCGAGCGCTCGGCGAAATTACTGTAGCAACGCCGGACTCAGACTTCCGGATTCAGTGAATCGAAGACCTTCTTTTCATTGGCGGCAGCCTGCGCGCGCAACCCGATCAATTGCTTGATCTTGCGATGCGGGAATACGTAGAACTGATCCTCTTCCACCGCCTTGAGGGTCATTTCGGCGATGTCACTCGCCTGGATCTTGCCCTTCAAAACCGCCTGCTTGGTCAGCTCGGCGCGCTTGAGCGCGGTTTCGCTGGGGGCAATAGTGTCGGCCTTGTCTGCCGGGCGGTTGCGCGCCGAGTCGCTGATGCCGGTGGGGAAGAAGGCCGGGCACAGGCAGGTCACGCCGACGTTGGCGCCGACGTCGCGCAGATCGAGTGCAAGGGTCTCCGACAGGGCGACGACCGAGTGCTTGGAAACGTTGTAGATCGACATGCTCGGGCCGTTGAGCCAGCCGGCGGCGGAGGCGGTGTTGACGATATGGCCTTCGCCCTGCTCGATCAGCATGGGAGTGAACACCTTGACGCCCCACACCACCCCGTACAGGTTGACGCCCATGACCCATTCCCAATCGTGCGGGGTATTCTCCCAGGCCGGGCCGCCGACGCTGACACCGGCGTTGTTGAAGATCACGTGGGCGGTGCCGAAGCGGCTTTTGGCCAGGTCGGCGAATTCCTGCATCTGCTCGAGCTTGGACACATCCAGGCGCATGCTGGCTGATTCGGTGCCGGGGGTCTGCTCTTCGACCAGGCGCAGGGTTTCAGCCATGCCCTTCTCATCTACATCGCCCAGCACCAGCTTCATGCCGCGCGCAGCGCAGCGCAGGGCCAGCTCCCGTCCCAGTCCGCTGCCGCCGCCGGTGATTACTGCCACCTTGCCCTGTAGATTCTGCATCGCCTGTCTCCTGTGCTGGCTCCGCGGTGATGCGAAGCGCCTTAGATAATAAGTCTGGCGAATCATGCCCTGATGCGGACCGACGGGCCACTGCTATGGGTCAGACTGATTGATCCACTGCAGTGGGGTTTATGGCATGGCTATACTGCTGCCAGTTGTTTACCGGACGCCAAGAGGTTTTATGAAAAGCTGGAGACTGGCCTTGCCCTGCCTGGTGGCACTATTGTCAGGCGCCTGCGCTCAGTACACGCCAGCTCCGCTGGCGGAGGATCGGGTACGAGTGACCCTCGCGACCTCGGCGCCTGCGGAGCGGATTTCGGCACACCGCGCGAATGGCCAGCTGGTGCGTGGGCTGCGGTTCGATGACCTGTCGCCGGGCCCGCACGTGCTGCAGGTGCGCTTCGAATACGAGGCGCCGGGGCGTTCCTCACCGATGGGTAGTCTGGGGGCGTCTCGGCGCAGCTGCATTCTGCAGGTGCGCTACGACGGATTCATGGCGGGCGGTGAATACCGCATCGTCGCCCAGCGTCTGGGCTGGGTGAACGTCGGGTGGCTGGAATCAGCGAGCGGCGAGCGGCTGGTCAGCGCCCGGGAGATTCGCTGCGGGCCGGCGGCGTGATCCAGCCGGCCTGACGCCAGTGCTCGACCCAGCCGAGGGCGGCTTCGGTGGTGGCGCTGGGGCGGTATTCGGCGGATAGCCAGCCATGGTAGCCGCTGGCTGCGAGGACTGAGATGCAGCGGGCGAAGTCAAGCTCACCCGTGCCCGGCTCACCCCGGCCCGGCGCGTCAGCGAACTGGACGTGGCCGATACGGCCTGTCAGCGTGGCAATCGCCTCCTCCACTCCCTCTGTGCCTTCGCCCATGCGGGCCATGTGGTAGATATCCAGCTGCGCGGAGAAATTGGGGTGATCGACGCGGTCGAGCACCTCGCTCAGCTCGGCTGCAGTGGCGATCAGAAAGCCGGGCATGTCGTGGCGATTGACGGCTTCACAGGTGACGGCGATGCCCTCGTCGGCCAGGCGCTCGGCGGCCAATCTACAGTTGCTGATTAGCGTATCGAGGGCTTTCTCTCGAGTGGAGTCGGGGGCCAGGCGTCCGGGTAATACATTTATGCGCTGGGGCCTGGCGATTCGGGCGTAGGCGATGGCTTGATCAAGGGCACGTTCGAAGTCGGCTTGGCGCGAGCGGACGCCTGCGAGGCCGGGGCCACCTGTCATCAGATCACCCGCCGGAACGTTGATCAACGCCAGCGGCATACTGGCCTGCAGGAGTGCCTGCTTCAGTGATTCAGCGGGCACCTCGTAGGGAAACTGCACCTCGACTCCATCGAAACCGGCCTTCGCGGCAAGCGAGATGCGGGAGAGCAGGTCGACTTCGGTGAACAGCAGGGAGAGATTCGCGGCTAGCGGCCAGGGCATCGGAGGGTCCTCATTGGGGCCGGGGAAGCTTAGCAAAATGAAGCTTGGAGGCGGAAGATCAGGGTGGCGGGGTTGTGTCTGCGGCGTAGCGCTCCTGCGCTGTGCCGCGGAGGTGGGGTGTGCTGCGCCATGTCAGGCTTGCCTCGCCGGACGGTTGCAGTAAACTCGCGCCACGCCCCGGCCGGACTCGACACCCGGTCGGGAGTCTTCCGCTATTGAACCGGAGAATTACATGTCGATGATCAAGCGTCCGCTGGCCGTGATGGCCGGCCTGTGTCTGTCTGTTGCCGCCCTTTTTTCGCCCGTCGTTGCTGCCCAGGACGTTCTGCGTGTGTCGGCCATCCCCGACGAGGCGCCGACCGAGTTGCTGCGCAAGTTCAAGCCTCTGGGTGAATACCTGGAGCAGGAGCTGGGCATGCCGGTGCAGTTCCAGCCGGTTTCCGACTACGCCGGCGTAGTCGAGGCGCTTGGCGCCAAGCGCCTCGACCTGGCCGGGCTGGGCGGCTTCACCTTCGTTCAGGCACGCTTGCGCACCGGCGATGCCAATCCGATCGTCCAGCGTGAACAGGACGAGGTATTCACCAGCACCTTCATCACCGCCCGCGAAGACGTTACCAGCCATGCCGACCTGGCCGGCAAGAGCTTCGCCTTCGGCTCGGTGTCTTCCACCTCCGGTCACCTGATGCCGCGCTATTTCATGCAGCAGGACGGCATCGAGGTAGACAGCCATTTCAGCCGCGTCGGCTTCTCCGGCGCCCACGATGCTACCGTCGCCTGGGTCGAGTCCGGCCGGGTAGATGCCGGCGTGCTCAATGCTTCGGTCTGGGACAAGCTGGTCGAGGACGGCAAGGTCGATACCAGCAAGGTCCGCGTCTATCAGCGCACGCCGACCTATTATGACTACAACTGGACCGTACGCGGCGACCTCGACCCCGAGCTGACCGAGCGCATCAAACAGGCCTTCCTGAAGCTGGACCCGGCCAACCCCGCGCACAAGGAAATCCTCGACCTGCAGCGCGCCTCGCGCTTTATCGAGACCCGCGCCGAGAATTACGAGGGGATCGAGCAGGCCGCCCGCGCCGCCGGATTGCTGCAGTGACCATCCGGCTGCAGGCGGTGGGCCTCGCCCACCCCGGCGGCTTGGTGGCGCTGAAGGATATCGACCTGGATATCCGCCCCGGCGAGCGCGTAGCCATCATCGGCCCGTCGGGGGCCGGCAAGACCACGCTGCTGCGTCTGCTCGCGACCGGCATTCAGGCCACCTCCGGGCACGCTGAGGTCCTGGGCGAACAGCCGGGCGCGCTTTCCGCCCGGCGGCTGCGCCAGTTGCGCACGCGCATTGGCCTGGTTCACCAGAGCCCTCCGCTGCCGCCGCGCCAGCGGGTGGTTACTGCGGTGCTGGCTGGGCGACTCGGCACCTGGTCGTTGGGCCGAGCACTGGTTTCTCTGTGCTATCCGCTGGACATCGCTGGCGTCCGAGAGGCTCTGGCCCCGCTGGATATCGAGGACAAGCTGTTCGCCCGCTGCGATCAGCTTTCCGGTGGGCAACTACAGCGGGTCGGTATCGCTCGGGTGCTCTATCAACGCGCCGACCTGATCCTGGCCGACGAGCCGGTCTCGGCTATGGATCCGGTTCTCGCCGCTCACACCCTGGCGCTGCTCAACCGCATTGCCGCCGAGCGGGGTGCCACCCTGGTCGCGAGCCTCCATGCGGTGGAACTCGCTCTGGCGCACTTTCCCCGTGTGATAGGGCTACGCGGCGGCCAGCTGCTCTTCGACCGAGCGGCAGACGCAGTGACCGAAGCAGACCTGACCGAGCTGTACCGTAACGAAGGTCTCGCCAGGTCGACCGACGAGACCGCGCAGGCCGCCGCCCCGCTGCGAGCAGCGCCACGATGCCTGTAGCCATCCGGCACCGGCAGGACCCAGCAGCGCTACCGCGTCTGCTGGCAACGGCGGTAATCCTGCTGCTGCTCTGGCCCGGGCTGGTGCTGACCGAGTTCAACCCCGGCCTGCTGACCGATCCGCGCAACCTCGATACCTTCTCGCGCTTTCTGGGTGGCTTCTGGCCCCCGGAGCGCAGCCCCGACTTTCTCGCTCTGCTTGGCAGAGCCACCATCGAAACCCTGGCCATGGCCACCGCCGGCCTGTTTCTCGCGTTGCTGCTGGCGGTCCCCCTCAGTCTGATCGCCAGCCGCTCCCTCTCCGTGAGTGCCGCCCTGGCCGAACGTCCCAGCCGACTGGGACAGCTGCTGCGCTATCCGGTACGCCTGCTGCTCATCATACTGCGCAGCATTCCGGAAATCGTCTGGGCGTTGCTGTTCGTTCGTGCCGTCGGACTTGGCCCCACCGCTGGCGTTCTGGCCATCGCCATCACCTACAGCGGCATGCTCGGCAAGGTCTATGCCGAGATCTACGAATCGGTAGACCGGCGTCCAGCCCAGGCGCTGATGCAGGCCGGCGCTTCTCGCCTGGCAGCCTTTTTCTACGGGATTGTCCCCGGCGCGGCACAGGAGCTGACCTCCTACACCCTGTATCGCTGGGAATGCGCGATCCGCGCTTCGGTGATCATGGGCTTCGTCGGGGCCGGCGGGCTTGGACAGATGATCGACCTGTCGATCCGCATGTTCGCTGGTGGCGAAGTAGCCAGCATCCTGCTGACCTTCCTGCTGCTGGTGCTGCTGGCCGACCAGCTCAGCACCTTGCTGCGTCGGAGGCTGGCATGAAGGGTCGTTTCGAGGCGTTGTTCTGGCTGCTGCTGGTCGCCATTGCGGTGGTCGCCTCGTTCCGCTTTCTGGGGCTGGATCTGGCCGGACTGGTACGCAGCGACGGGCCGACCCAGATGGCCAGTTACATCAGCTCCTTCTATCCGCCCGACCTGTCGACGCCCTGGATGACCCAGATCTACCAGGGCACGCTGGAGACGCTGGCCATTTCTGCCATGGGTACGCTGCTTGCGGCATTGGCCGGGGCCGCGCTGAGTCTACTGGCGGCAGGACGGCTGGGGAGAATGGCCCGAGCAGCGGCGCGTCTTTTGCTCAATGCGCTGCGCTCGGTTCCGGAACTGGTCTGGGCGGCGCTCATGGTGCTGGCTGCCGGTCTGGGACCCTTTGCCGGGACCCTGGCCATTGCCCTGCACACCGCCGGGGTACTCGGCAGGCTGTTTGCCGAAGCGCTGGAAAACGCACCGGCAGAACCTGCCGAGGCGCTGCGAGGCGCCGGCGCCGGCGCGGTGGCGGCATTTTTCTATGGCACCCTGCCCGGCGTGCTGCCGCAGTGGGTGGCCTACAGCCTGTACCGTTGGGAAAACAATATTCGGATGGCAGCGGTGCTTGGCTTCGTCGGCGCCGGTGGTCTGGGTCAGATGCTCTACGTGACGCTCAGCCTGTTCCAGCAATCACGGGCGCTGACGGTAATCCTCGCCATGCTGCTGATGGTGATCCTGGTGGACGCGCTCAGCGCCTGGCTGCGCGCCCGGCTGGCCTGAAGCCAGGCTCATCATCATTTAGCAGGATCAGCCGGCCCGTTCCTGCACCAGCACCCAGGGCCGAATGACCACCGCCCAGAGATTGTCAGGGTCGCGCTCATGCCAATCGGATGCCTGGGCGTCGGTCGCCTGAGCCAGTTGTCCGGCATCAAGCCAACCCTTGACCCGGGCGCTGTCATCGGCGATCAGGGCTTCGGCGACGGCCACCAGGTCCAGAGTCGCATCGACCCATAACAGATCACCGCGGGCAAAATGTGGCGCGAGCGTTTTCCATTCGATGGGCGCCGTGGCACCCAGAATGGCGGCGTAGATTTCGGTTGGTTCGGACAAGACTTGCTCCTGCACTTGACTGAGGCGTCTATCGGGGGGATGCGCCCTTGTAGGCGCAGCCGTTCATGCGTTTGCCATCGACGATCAGGGTTGCGGTCAGATGACGAAAGTCGTTTACGTAGTCGAAGCACTGCTGCGGATAGAGCCACAGCTCGAGGGCCGCATCCTGCTCGCTGCGAAAGCTCATGACGCCGTCGGGCAACTGCTCGGAAATCATCGCTACCGGCCCGGTCGCCTGATTCTGCTCGTCGGTGAACTCGATGCCCTGACGGTCGATCACCATGCGCCAGTCGCGGCTCAGGCTTTCGGCCACCCAGTGTTCGGTGGCGGCACGCTCGGCGGCGCAGCCACGGCCGGCTGACTCCATGCGCAGAATCCGCTCCACCCGCATCGACCAGTCCGCCCGAACCGTCCCTTCCAGATCGACGAAGATCGCGGTTTGCCCCGGTTGGGTGACCCGATCGAACAGAGTATCGAGTTCCCCGGCATCGGCGATGATCAGCTCCTGCTCCTGATTGCAGGGTTCGAGGTGCCATTGCCCCTGACGGTTTTCAAGCAGGCCGGAAACCCGGCGACTCTCGATTTCGCCCCGTTCCGACCAGGTGCTGCAGCCGGCCGCGGCAAACGCAGCTATTATCAGTCCGGCAAAATGCCAGTAGTTAGTACCGCCAGTCATATGTGGCCCTCGTTGGATAACGCATTGGTCTAGATAATGCGATCTGGTATCTGGTCACAAATTCACTGCGGAATGTTACTCTCTGCGCAGCTGAAGTTGCTAATTTACTGCAGGTCTCTTTCCCAGGTCTTTGAAAATCGGACGCAATTCATGAAAGTCATAAAAACACTCGCTGTGTCGACTCTGGTTCTAACTCTAGCAGCCTGTTCCAGCCGCGCTCCGACCCCGCCGCCAGAGGCGCCGCCGGTAGTATCCTGGGCAGAACCACGCGTGGAAGCACTGACCGCGATAGCCGAAGCCGAAGGCTACGAGCTTGAGCGCGAAGGTGAGCAGATTCGCCTGATCATTCCGGTCAACGGCAACTTCCATCCCAAGCGCACCCTGCTGCTGCCCTCCGGGCTGGTCCCGCTGTCCCGCGTCGCCAAGGCGATCAAGGATGATGAAGAGACCCAGTATGCCATCGTCGGCCACAGCAACAGCGCCGGTGACGACGAACTCAATAAGCGCCTGAGCCTGGAGCGTGCCCAGTCGGTTGCCAGCGTTCTGCTGATGGCCGGTGTGAGCCGTCAGCGTCTGCAGCTGAGCTCGATGGGCGAAGACCAGCCCCGCGCCGACAACGCTACCGAGACCGGCCGCAACCTGAACCACCGCGTAGAAATCGTCCTGACACCCTACCCTGCTCGGGTCGCCATGGCGCAATAAGGCCAGCGCCGCATGAACGAGCCCCCGCCGGTCTTCCGCGGGGGCTTTTTCGTTTCAGGGCCCGAAACTTACTGGCCCCAGGGCTCGCCGCGGGTGCGCTCGACTCGCTTGAGCCGCTCGTGCATGGCTGCCTTGGCCAGCATATTGGCACTCACTGGTGCGGTCATGAAGAGAAAGATGGTGATCAGCAATTCGTGCAGGCTAAGCCCCTCGCCTCGGGTGCTGAAGTAGATCAGCGAGCCGATCACCAGAGCGCCAACGCCCAGCGTCGTCGCCTTGGTCGGGCCGTGCAGGCGCATGTAGAAGTCCGGCAGCTTCCATAGGCCTATCGAGCCGATCAGCGCGAACAGGCTGCCGATCAGCAGCAGGGCCGCTACCACCCACTCTACCCAGATTGCAGTTTCCAAGATCGTGCTCCTATTCGATGATGTCGCCGCGCAGCAGATGCTTGGCGATGGCCACGGTCCCGACGAAACCCATTACCGCAATCAGCAGCGCAGCCTCGAAGAACAGGTCCGAGCTGAGAAACAGGCCAAGCAGCATGATCAGTGCGATCGCATTGATGTAAAGGGTATCGAGCGCCAGGATACGATCCGGCAGATCCGGTCCCTTGAGCAGGCGCAGCATGTTCAGTACCACCGCGACCGACATGATGCCGAGACAAATGATGATTACCGTTTGGAGCATTCGAAGACCTCCAGCAAGGGCAGTTCATAGCGCTGCTTGATGGTATCGATGAGCGCCTGCTCATCGGCCACATCCAGCCCGTGGATCAGCAGCGTGCGGCGATCTTCGCTGATGTCGGCAGAAACCGTACCGGGCGTCAGGGACACCGTACTGCACAACAGACTGATGGCGAAGTCATGCGTGAGCTCGAGTGGATATTCAACGAAGGCCGGCTGCAGCCGGGAGCTTGGACCAAGGATCAGCCTGGCGACTTCCAGATTGGCGGTAAGAATGTCCGCAAGCACCCGCAGGGTAAAGCGCAGCAGCACCCGCGGGCGGTGCAGGGTGGGCGGGTGCGGCCAGAACCTGTGGGTCAGCATCGGGATGCCCCAGGCCAGCACGAACCCCATCAGCAGGGTACCCAGGGCCAGATCGTTCATGATCAGCTGCCAGACGATCACGAGAAACAGGCTGAGCCAGGGATGCGGCAACAGGGCGCGGGCGCTCATCATGATTCGGCTCCTGGGCGGACTGCGAGGGTCGAAAGGACGCTGTCGATGTAACCGGACGGCTCGAGTAGCTGCAGTGCGGTTGCGTCCAGATAATCCAGTAGCGGTGCAGCGAACAGCACCATGACCGGACTGCTCAGCAGCAACACCGCCATGGCCGCCAGGCGAACCGGATCCAGCGGCTCACCCGCAGTCGGTGCCGGGTCGTGCCGCCAGAATAGCGTACTGCCGGCACGGCTCAGGGCAACCAGAACGATCAGACCACCGCCAAGCACGGTAGCGTAAAGCCAGCCGGCCGTTGCGCCGGTACCCGCCGAGCCGAGCAGCAACACCTTGCCGATGAAACCGGACAGGGGCGGCATGCCCACCACGGATATCGCAGCGATGAAGAACAGGCCGCTGAGCAGTAGGCCGTTTGGCAGTTTCGGGCCGGCCAGCAGACGCACGCCGAAGCGCGGCCCGCGCATACGCCCGAGCATCCCGGCCATGAGAAAGAGCGCACCGCTGATCCAGGTCGAGTGCGCCAGATAGTAGAGCGCGGCGGTCAACGCGCCCTGGTTGCCGATGGCGATGCCGGAAAGCAGGATACCGACCGAGAGCACCACCAGATAGGCGACCAGACCACTCAGCGTGCTTGCCGCCAGTGCGCCGATCGCCCCAAGGGCGATGGTCACCAGAGCCGCGGGCCACAACCAGTCATTGACCAGTTGCGCCAGTTCGCCAGCTCCTTCGCCGAACAGCAGCGTGTAGACCCGCAGGATCGAATACAGTCCCACCTTGGTCATGATCGCGAACAGCGCAGCGACCGGCGCCGTGGCCGAGGCGTAGGCGCGGGGCAGCCAGAAGTACAGCGGGAACATGGCTGCCTTGAGGCCGAACACCACGAGTAGCAGCATCGCGGCAGCCGCTATCAGGGGCGCGTCCTCGGGCTGCACCTGGGTCACGCGCACCGCCAGATCGGCCATGTTGAGCGTACCCAGCAGGCCGTACAGCGTACCTACCGCAATCAGGAACAGCGCCGAACCAAGCAGGTTGAGCAGCACATAATGCAGACCGGCGCGCACCCGGGAGGCACCCGCCCCATGCAGCAGCAGCGCATAGGAGGCGATCAGCAGAATCTCGAAGAACACGAAAAGATTGAACAGATCGCCGGTCAGGAAGGCACCGTTGATGCCCATCAGCTGGAACTGGAACAGTGCATGGAAGTTGCGTCCGATGCTGTCATCGCCGCGACTGGCGTAGAGCACCGCCGCGGCAGCCAGCACCGCCGTGACCAGCAGCATGAAGGCTGCCAGCCGGTCGACAACCAGCACGATGCCGTAGGGCGGGATCCAGTTGCCGGCAGCATAGACCTCGGTGCCCTGCCCGGCCTGCAGCAGCAGAATCACGGCAAACGGAAGTTGCAGCAGGGTTGCGACGATCGACAGGCTGCGCTTGAGCGACATGCTGGTACGGGCGACCAGCAACAGCAGAGCGCCCATGAACATGGGCAGCAGAATCGGCAGGATCGGCCAGTGGTTCACTTGCGCTCTCCCTTGCCATCGACGTGGTCGGTATCCAGTTCACCCTGCCCGCGCAGCGCCAGCACCAGCGCGAAGGCGGTCATGGCAAAGCCGATCACGATGGCCGTGAGCACCAGCGCCTGGGGCAAGGGATCGGCATACTCGGCGGAACGGCCCAGCACCGCCGGCATGCCAGTGTTGAGGCGACCCATGGCGAACAGGAACAGATTGACGGCGTAGCTGATCAGCGTCAGCCCGACCACCACCGGGAAGGTCCGCGCGCGAAGCAGCAGATAAACGCCCGAAGCCGTCAGCAGGCCCAGCGTAATGGCAAACAGCAGTTCCATCAGAGCGTCTCCATCGAGCGGCTGTGCGAAACCTTGCCGAGGTTGGCAAGGATCAGCAGCGTGGCGCCTACCACGGTCAGGTAAACCCCAAGGTCGAAGACCATGGCGCTGGCCAGCTCTACCTTGCCCACCAGGGGGATCGGGAAGTAGTCGAAGGCACTGGTCAGGAAGGGATAGCCCAGCGCCATGCTGACGACCCCGGTCAGGCCGGCGATTATCACGCCGATCCCGGCCAGCCAGTGATAATTCACGCCCCAGCGCTCGCTGGTCCATTTCTCGCCATTGGCGATGTATTGCAGGATCAGCGCCACGGCGGTAATCAGACCGGCGATGAAGCCGCCGCCCGGCAGGTTGTGCCCACGCAGGAAGATGTAAACCGAGACCAGCAAGGCGAGCGGCAGGATCACCTGGGACAGATTGGCCAGCATGATCGGATGCGGGTCGCGGGCCCAGGGCCGGCCCAGCGCATCGGTTTGGGGGATGCGCAGGCGCAGGCCGTCGATCAGCGCATAGATGGCGACGCCGGCGATCGCCAGCACCGACACCTCACCCAGAGTATCGAAGCCCCGGAAGTCGACCAGAATCACGTTGACCACGTTGGTGCCACCGCCGCCGCTGTAACTGTTCTCGAGGAAAAACCCGGCAATGCTTTCATAGGGTCGGGTCATGACCGCATAGGCCAGCCCGCCGACCAGCAGTCCGGAAAGCCCGGCCAGGGTAATGTCGCGGCCGCGGCGCAGGCGGGTGGACTCGTCCGGAGTAGTGCGCGGCAGCAGGAAAAGTGCGAGCATCAGCAGAATGATGGTCACCACCTCGACCGACAGCTGGGTCAGTGCCAGGTCCGGCGCAGAGAAGCGTGCGAAGGCCAACGCCACCATAAGACCGACCACGCTGAGCATGATCAGCGAAACCAGCCGTTGGCGGTGCCAGTACACGGTGGCGCCAGCGGCGACCACCAGCATCAGCGCACCGATAAGCGTCACCCCATCGACCGGACTCAGCGTCACGCTGCCCTGCAGGGCCGGCAGTTGCAGCAGCCAGTAACCGCTGACCACCAGCGCGGCGATCAGCATGCAGGCCAGGTAACGCTGTAGCGAAGCGTTCTCCAGCAGTAGAGTGAACTGCCCGGCTCGCCGCACTGCACCCTGCACTATCCGCTCGAACACCAGCTTGCCGTCCAGTTCCGGCAGCCCTTCATACCAGTCGAACAGCCGGCGGCGTCGGGCATAGACCAGAACTCCGAGCACCAGCGCAACCACACTCATGATCAGCGGCAGGTTCACCCCGTGCCAGATCGCCAGACTGTAGTCCGGCAGCTCCCCGCCGAGGGTGGAGCCAGCTGCGACGGCCAGCAGACTGGCCACGGTCCAGGCTGGTGCCAACCCTACCAGCAGACACAGCGCCACCAGCACCTCCACCGGCACCTTCATGTAACGCGGCGGCTCGTGGGGCGGGTACTTGGGCAGATTGACTGGCTTGCCGTTGAAGAACACGTCATGGATGAAGCGCAGGGAATAGGCCACCGAGAAGATGCCTGCCAGGGTCGCGACCAGCGGAATGATCCAGCTGAAGTTGCCGAACTGGTGCTGCTGCAGGGTTTCGGTGAAGAACATCTCCTTGCTCAGGAAGCCGTTGAGCAGCGGGACGCCAGCCATCGCCGAGGCCGCCACCATCGCCAGCGTGGCAGTGTGCGGCATGAACCGCCAGAGCCCGTTGATGCGGCGCATGTCGCGGGTGCCGGTCTCGTGATCGATTATCCCTGCGGCCATGAACAACGAGGCCTTGAAGGTGGCGTGGTTGATGATGTGAAACACCGCCGCAACCGCCGCCAGCTTGGTATCCAGACCGAACAGCAGGGTGATCAGGCCCAGATGACTGATGGTCGAGTAGGCCAGCAACCCCTTCAGATCATGCTTGAACAGCGCGGTACAGGCGCCCAGCAACAGCGTCGCCATGCCGGTTATGCTGACCAGCATGAACCACAGGGTCGTGTCCGATAGCGCGGGATACAGCCGGGCCAGCAGGAACACCCCGGCCTTGACCATGGTCGCCGAGTGCAGATAGGCCGAGACCGGCGTGGGCGCGGCCATGGCATGGGGCAGCCAGAAGTGGAATGGGAACTGCGCCGACTTGGTGAAGACGCCAAGCAGCACCAGCACCAGCACCACCGGATAGAGCGCATGAGCGCGGATTACATCACCGGCAGCGAGCACGTCGGTAAGCTCGTAACTGCCTACGATCTGCCCGAGCAGCAGTATCCCGCCGAGCAACGCCAGACCGCCGCCCCCGGTCACCGCCAGAGCCATGCGGGCGCCCTTGCGCGCGTCGGTGGAGTGGGACCAGTAACCTATCAACAGGAACGAGGACAGGCTGGTGAGCTCCCAGAAGAACATCATCAGCAGCAGGTTTTCCGACAGCACCACCCCGAGCATGGCCGCCATGAACAGCAGCAGATAGGCGAAGAAGCGGCCCATCGGGTCGTTCTTGGAGAGGTAATAACGCGCGTAGAGAATGACCAGAATGCCGATGCCCATAATCATCAGGGCGAAGAGGAAGGCCAGGCCGTCCACCCGGAAGCTCAGATGCAGCCCGACTCGTTCGAGCCAGGGCCAGCTGTGGACCACGGTTTCCCCGGCGAACACCGCTGGCACGTATTGCCAGAGCAGAATCAGACCCAGGACCGGCGGCAGCATGGTGGCCAGCGCACAAAGCGAACGGCCGCTGCGATTGGTCAGCAACGGGAGAATGCTTCCGACGAGCGGAAACAGGACGATTAGCGCCAGGGTCATGCGGGATTCACTCCGTCAACGGCCTGCCAGGCTTCCTGCGGTGGCCTGCTCCTGATCCGGCAGGGCGCCGGACAAGCCGACCATTATCCACACACAACCTTGCGCTGTCATGGCTTGCAACAATCTGTGTCGCAGGAGTGAATCAGTCGTCGTGATCGTCTTCGGGGCTGTGCGGCGCTTCTTCCAGAGCGTTACCCAGGGGGCCGACCCGAGGCCGCACCCCGGCCATATGTCCGGCCCGGGAAATGGCATGGGCCGCCAGCGGCGCGGTGATCAGCAGCACGGTAATGGCCAGCAGAATCTCCATCCAGGCCATGCCGCGGGTCGCACAAAGCACCCCGAGCAGAACCAGTATGGCCCCCAGAGCCCCGGCCTTGCTTGCCGAATGCATGCGGGTATAGGCATCGGGCAGACACCAGACTCCAAGCGCACCGAGCAGGCTGAACACCGCGCCGAGCAGAATCAGCAGCGAGCCGGCATAGGGTAACCAGGCAGTCATCAGCCCTGCTCCCGCCGGTCACTGCCCGGCTGACCGTGAATTTCGTCACTGGAATGGGTGCCCTTGAACAGCAGCGCAAAGGCCACACTGCCCAGAAAGCTGACGATCGCCAGCACGATGGCCACGTCCAGCAGTACCGCCTGGCCGCGCACCAGCGCCAGCACGCCTACCCCTGCCACGCCGATCATGGTCATGGCATCGACCGCCACGGCCCTGTCGGGTCGGCTCGGTCCGGCCAGAAGGCGCATCATCAACAGTAACGTGCTGATCACCAGTAGCCCCCCTGCCACGGGTAGCACCCAGCCTGCTCCTGCCAGATCAACCGTCATGTCGTTCTCCCATCGGATTAACCCAGGCCAGTATCCGTTTCTCGATATCCCACATCTGCTGTTGCACCGACTCCACCGAGGAAGTGTCCAGCACGTGGATGTACATGAGCCTGCCGCGATAATCCAGCGCCAGCGTTCCAGGCGTCAGCGTGACGAGGCATGCCAGCAGCGTGATCAGCCGCTTGTCCTCGGTGTGCAGTGCAACGCTCACCACAGCCGGGCTGACCACGTGGCGCGGATTGAGCACGATCCGAGCCACGTCCCATGAGGCCCCAACAACCTTCCAGGCATACCATGGAATGAAGAGGGCACCCACCTCAAACCGTCTGGCGTAGGCGCGCAGCCTCGGAATCACGGCGCCGAAAAGGCGCAGCAGCGGGTACAGGGCGAACAATGCGAGCGCCCAGGTCAGGGGATTCAGATCAAGCACCCACCAGGCCAGGATGGCTGCAACGATGGCGTGAATCAGAGCGATCATGGCGCAGCTCCCAGCAACTGAAGGTAGACGGTCGCCTCGGTCAGCTGCTCGGAGGCGGCCCAGGCGTATTCCATCGCCGGCCCGGCGCCCAGGCCAACTGCCACGGTAATCACCGCCAGCACGGCTACGGTCGCCCAGGCACTGCGCGGATTCTCGCTGTTCGCGGTCATCTGTTCAGGTTTCGGATGCGGCTTGAGAAAGGCCTCGTTCCAGATCTTGCTCATCGACAGGATGGTAAAAATACCGGTCAGCAGGGCGAAAAATGCCGCCCACCAGAAACCACCCTCCAGACTGGCCTTGATCAGAATCAGCTTGGCCCAGAACCCGGAAAGCGGTGGCATGCCGGCCAGCGACAGGGCCGGAATCGCGAACAGGATCGCCAGCAAGGGCGCCGCCACGTAGAGCCCGCCCATGTGCGCCAGTCGCTCTGAGCCGGTGATGCGCGCAGCCAACCCACCAACGAAGAACAGGTTGGCCTTCACCACGATGTGGTGGATCAGATAGAAGACCGCTCCAGCCAGCGCCAGCGGCGTCGCCAGCGCCAGACCCAGCACCATGTAGCCCACCTGGCTGACGATGTGAAACGACAGGATGCGCCGTACCTCGGTCTGCGCCGCCGCACCCAGCACGCCGATTATCATGGTGGCGCAGGCAATCCACAGCAGTACCGTATGAATCAACGCAGGCTCCGGCCACAGCAGCGTCACCAGACGGATCAGCGCATAGACCCCGACCTTGGTCAGCAGACCTGCAAAGAGCGCTGAAACCGGCGTCCAGGCCACGTGATAGGAAGCAGGCAACCAGCCGAAAACCGGAAACAGCGCGCCCTTGATCGAAAAGGCCAGCAGCATCAGGATCACGCCCAGCACCGCGCCGTCACTCGCCTCGCCGGCACGGAAGATAAGCGCCAGCTCGCCCATGTTCAACGTGCCGCTGGCGCCGTAGACCAAGCCTGCAGCGAGCAGAAACAGCAGGGTCGCGAGCAGGTTCAGGACCAGGTAAGTCATGGTCCCGGCGAGTCGGCGAACCCCGCCTCCCAGCGAAATGAGCGCAAAGGAGCCGATCAGCAGCACCTCGAACCATACATAGAGGTTGAAAATATCCGCGGTGATGAAGGCGCCGCAGATACCTGTAAGCAGGCCCTGCACGAACAGATGGGTATCACGCAGGAAGTCCCGCGGCATGGGCTGGCGATAGGCATACAGCAGGGTCGCCAGCCCGATGATACCGGTGATCGCGACCATCACCGCAGACAGGCGGTCAATCACCAGGCTGATGCCGAAGGGGGCCTGCCAGCCGCCCATCTGGCCGCTGAAGACAACGCCCTGCGCTGCCTGCACGACCAGCCAGATGCCGGTCAGCAGCAATAGCGTGGTTCCAACCAGACTGATGAGTGTTACCCAGGCGTGACGCCGCTTCACCAGCAAACATAGAACCAGAGTGATGAGCGGTATGAGAACCGGCATTACCAGCATCGCGTTCATCCACGCTCTCCGTTGCGCTCGGCGTCAGTATCCTCATGTTCCTCGGGTGCCGGCTCTTCGACCACCGCGGTGACCCGGTCGGTGTCCTTGTCGCCGTGCAACTCGTGGGTGCGCTTGAGCACAGCCAGCGAGAATACGAACAGCGCAAAGCCGATCACGATTGCCGTAAGCACCAGCGCCTGAGGCAAGGGATTGGCCACGTCCGCCCCGGCATTTTCGCCGAGCACGAAGGCTGCCTCCGCGCCGGCATAGCGGCCGGCGGTAAGCATCCCCAGATTGATCGCGTTGGCGAACACCGCCACGCCCAGCACTACCCTCATGAGGTGCTTGTCGAGCAACATCCAGACACCCAGCGCCGCCATAATGCCCGCGGTAATGGCTCCTACCCATTCCATCAGGCTGCCCTCCCTATCAGGTTACGCAGCATGTGCATCACCGAGCCGAACACGGTAAGGAACACACCGACATCGAACAAAAGTGGCGTCCCGAGCTTCAGACCGAAGACATCGACCCAGAGCCCGGTCATGTAGGACTGACCCTGCGACAGGCTGAACAGGCCAGCGCCGACCGCCATCGCCAGACCGATACCAACGATGGTCGGCGGTGTTACCCGCGCCAGTCCACGCTGGATGCCGCGGCCAAAGGTAACCACCATCAAGGTAAAGCCGGTCGCCGCGATCAGGCCACCGATAAAGCCGCCACCGGGCAGGTTGTGTCCGCGCCAGAGCACCATCAGCGAAACGATCAGGAGAATTGCAGCCAGCGGGCGCATGCCCTGGCGCAGGAACAGCGAGCCGAATTCCGGCATGCCCTTGGGCCGTGGATCAGGCAACTGCCCCGCCCCCAACAGCGTAGAAGCTGCCAGCGCGGCAATCGCCACCACCAGAATCTCGCCAAGAGTATCGACCGCCCGGAAGTCCACCAGAATCACGTTCACCACGTTGGTACCATGCCCACCGGGTACACTGTTGGCTACGAACCATTCGGCAAGATTACCGGGAATCGGCTGGCTGACCGCCGTCATGATCAGCAGCATGACGGCGATGCCGACGCTGGCCGCTACCAGCGCATGCCAGATGTTCACCAGCGGCTTGCTGGAGCCGCTTGGCGGCACCATCGGCATGCGTCGCAGCACCATGGCGAGGAAGACCACTGTCAGGGTTTCGACCATCACCTGGGTCAGAGCGACATCCGGCGCGTTGACCGATACGAAGAACAGTGCGAGCCCCAACCCACTGGCGCCGAGCGATGCTACCAGGGCGAGACGACCAGCCATTATGGCCGCCCCGGCAGCACCGCCGAGCGCCAGCGTGGCACCGATCAATCCTGGCAAACGGACTGTGGACAGGCTTTCGGCGCTGAACGGATCGGCGCCGCTGATGAGGATCCCGGCGACCGCGGTGCCACTGATCACCACACCCAGTAGCGCTACGTGCATACGCAGCGAGCCATGCTGGAAGGCGCCAGCGACCTGTCCTGCGAAGGCGAATACACGCAACAGGAAATGGTCCCAGATCACATCGCCACTGACCCGCCAGAGCCTGACCAGTTGACCGGCAAACGCCCGGACCGCTTCGGTTTTCATATAGAAGAGCGCGCCTAGCGCAACCGTGATCAGACTGGCTACTACCGCGGCGGTGATTCCGCCCCACAGATAGAGATTGACGCTGATCGGCTGGGTCGCCACCGCCTGAACCGCGGTATTGATCAGCCAGGTTTCCGGCCAATGGTTGAATGCGCCGAAGCCGAACCCGGCTACTGCGAGCAGCATAGGTCCGAGCCACATCAGTACCGAGACTTCATGTGGGTGATGCCCGGGCCAGTTGCCCTGCTTGCCAAAGAAAGTGCGCAGGAAGATCAGCCCGGCTACGGCGAACAGCAGCGCATTGGTCACAATCATCACCAGGGTCACCGTCCAGCCTATGGCACCCATCTCGATCAGGCCGGCGTATTTGAATTCCTTGGCCAGAAACCCGAAGAATGGCGGCAGCCCCGCATTGGAAAAGGCCGCCAGGCCAACCGCAATGGCCGTCAGCGGCATGATCCGGAACAGACCGCCCAGTTGGCGGTAATCTCGAGTGCCGGTGGAATGGTCGATTGCACCCACCGCCATGAACAGCGCGCCCTTGTAAAGCGAATGGGCCAGCAGATAAAGCACGAAGGCCTGCAGGCCATAGGTCGAGTTGGTACCAATGAGCATCGTCAGCTGACCAAGCACGGTCACCGTGGTGTAGGCCAGCATGCGCTTCATGTCGTACTCACGGATGGCGAGTACCGCGCCCAGCACCGCGGTCAGCGCGCCGATAGTGACCAGCGTAGTGCTCCAGGCTACGCCGCCACCCATGGTCGGGTTCAGCCGTGCCAGCAGGTAAACGCCGGCCTTCACCATGGTCGCCGAGTGCAGATAGGCCGACACCGGTGTCGGCGCATTCATCGCATTGGGGAGCCAGATGTGGAACGGGAACTGAGCGGACTTGGTGAAGCATCCCAGTAGAATCAGCACCATGATCGCCGGAAACAGCGCGCTGCTCTGTACCACCTCCGCCTGCAGCCCGGAAAATTGCCAGGCATCGCCAGCAATACCCAGCAGCACTACGCCAGCCAACAGCGCCAGCCCACCGCCAGCAGTGATGAGCAGGGCCTGTAGCGCCGCGCGCCGGGCTTCGGGCTTGTCGTGCAGAAAGGTGATCAGCAGGAAGGAGGAGATGCTGGTCAATTCCCAGAAGACGAACATGACGATCAGGTCGTCGGCCAGAACCAGACCGAGCATAGCCATCATGAACACCAACAGGTAGGCATAGAAACGCCCGAGATGGTGATGATCCTCGAGGTAACCGGCCGTATACAGAACGATGAGCGTACCGATACCGGTGATCAGAAGCGCGAAGAGCAGCGAAAGGCCGTCCAGGCGCAATGCGACCGAGACGTCCAGCAATGGCACCCAGGCGAAGGTGGTGAGGATCTCCGCACCGGCGGATACCACGGGGACCTGGGTGGCAAACCACAGAAAGCAACCGGCGGGCACCAGTGCCAGCACCCAGCCGGCACGCTCCCCGAGCAATCGCCAGACCAGAGGCGCAAAGAGTGCGCTCAGCGCAATAGCAGCAAGACTAGTCAACATGTTAGCTGTTCTTCTTCCAGGCGCAGCATGCGTTCGATTTCCTTCGGCCAGAGGTTCTCACGACTCATTGCCTGAGCACGAGAAACAGGCAGCCCGGTATTTTTAACACATTAGCTGCCGGCGACAATCTGTTGACAGAAGGCCTTATCCATAGTTCAGGACTATTGAAATCGGAATATAAATAAGAAGAGACACATTACGAGCTGTAGCAATTTGATGCAAATTGCCATGTAGCGGACAAGTCGCGGCCAGGGATCAGGCCCTGGCCACAAGGATACGGGGCCCTATTTGGTAACGCGGGACTGCCCGTTGACGGTCAGGATGCGTACACGATCCCCCGGCGAGAAGGTAACGTTGTCGGAAACCGCCTGCACATAAGAGCGGGTCTGACCGTCATCCTCGCGAACGGTGATCTCTATCCCCTGGCTGCGGGTGAAGCCTTCTTCAGCCGCGGCGCCGGCGACACCACCGGCCACCGCGCCCAGCACCCCCGCGACCATGCTGCCGCGGCCTCCGCCGACTGTGCTGCCTGCAATACCGCCAACAGCTGCCCCGGCGGCGGGTCCGATCACAGTTCTGGTACCTTCGATCTGCACCAGGCGAACCGACTCGACGGTGCCCATACGCACGGTTTGCGGGGTACGAGCCTGGTCCCGGGAATAGGTTTCCCCGGTAAGATTCTGAGCGCAGCCGCCTAGCGCCAGCAGTGAACCGAGGAAGAGGGTCAACAGGTAATGCTTTTTCATGAGATACCCCAGTGAAATGGTGACTTCGAAAGCTTAGACGTTTTCCGGCTACGAATGTTGCGTTTTCACGGAAGGTTACAACAGCAGGCCTCGAGCCGAGCCTGCGCAGCTCAGTCTGCTCGCCCCAGCCGGGGCGACCGTTCCGCTTGTCGGTCGGGCTCGAATCGAGTCGACCGATTCGCTAAAATGCCCGCGACTTTTTCGCCGGGACCCTGCCACCAGCAGCGGTAACCCAGAAACCCATTTACGCTCGCTGTAACCCACCAGAACAATAATTACACGTGCCGGTTGCCGACCTCAGCGTTCGGAGGATTCCGCATGCACGCCCTTCAGGCTGCCTGGATGCATTATCTCAGCAATCCCTCACTGGTCCTTAACGGGCTGGCCCTGTTCTACGCCCTGGCCGGCAGCTGGTTGTGGATCGCCACGCAGTTGCGCAGCAGTCGCGCGCAGGTGCGCATGGCCACCAGCCCTGCTTCGGTCGAAACGTTGAGCAGCACGGCCACCCAGCGGGTAAACCGGCTGTTCTACGCCGTTGGCGGTGCCTGCCTGGGCCTAGCCCTGCTGCTCAGCCTGCTCGCCAACCGCTTCTAGAAAGCTCAGCTGACGCAACTGACTGATCACCGGGTTGGCATACTGACGTAGCCACCAGGTCCGCTGCTCGGCAGGGCACTCCTGCAGGCGCTGATTGAACCGAGCGGTCTCCTCCCGGAGCACCGCTTCGGGAAACTGCGCCTGCCAGTCGCCGAGCGGCTGGTCCGGCACGTCGGGCAGATGGGTATAGGCCAGGTAGTTGCTGACGTAGAGTCGGTAGGACGTCAATATGCTGCGATCAGCCTCCCGGGCCACGCTGCGCGCGTCCGGATACTCCCCCAGGAGCGGCTTACCGAAGGCCACGTGCACCCTGCCCTTGTAACCGGTCAATCCTTTGGCGATCGACCGGTCGTCCTCACCCTGCTGCTTGACGTAACTGCCGGTGCGCTCGCGCTGTTCGAGTTCCCTCGCCTTCATAAGGTCACAGGGGTCCCATTCGTAGGCGATCGCTACCGGCACGATGTTCAGTGAGCGGATGACTTCGGCAAAGGGCTCCGAACGGCGACTCATGCAGAACATTTTGATGATCGCTGAGTCGGTCTCGTCCCGCCCGTCCTTGGCTCGCCCCTCGCGCTGGGCGATCCAGACCGAATGCCCGGTCTGGATCGAGTGATTGATATACGCCGACAGACTCTGGTAAACCGCCAGCTTTTCCTTGCGGCCGGTCACCGAGCGATGCACGATGAAGCTCTTGTTCAGCCGCATCAGGTCGCTGACGAAGGGGCGCTGTAGCAGGTTGTCACCGATCGCCACGCGTGGGGTTGGGTGTCCGGCGTGATAGAGCGCATAGTTGACGAAGGCAGGATCCATGACGATGTCACGGTGATTGGCCAGGAACAGGTGCGGCACGTCCCGGGCGAGGTTGTCCAGCCCGCTGTAGGTCACCTCCAGCGTGCTGCGCTCGAGCACCTGGTCGAGATAGGGCTCGAGCCTGTGCTGCAGTTCGTCCACCGTGCGGATACCGCGCACTTCGCGGCGTAGTCCGAACCGAACCAGCTGCGCCGTGAGCCGGGGCAGCAAGGCAGCAGCGCGGGGGAAGCGCCACTGTGCCAGCATCTGCACCAGTTGCTCGTCACCGCACAGGCGCTGCAGAACGGCAGGGACTTCGTCGTCCTGAAACGGTCGGATGGCATCGAACTCGCCCATGTAATCCTCTTTGCTCGGGGGAAGGCCGGCATTATGCGACGCTGGCGGGGAAGGAACAATTCCTGCGCGCGGTTTCCCCCCTGCAAAGGATGCGTCTAAACTGTCGCGGATTAACTCAGCCTCCGGGAGCAGGCCCATGCAGGCCCTCGAAGAAACCACGATCAGCTGCCCCCATTGCGACGAGCCCATCTCGCTGCTGCTCGACCTCAGCGGCGGCGCGCAATCCTATGTCGAGGACTGCTCGGTGTGCTGTCAGCCCATTCACGTGAGCCTCTGGATCGATGAAGGAACCGACGATTACCACCTCGACATCCGCCGCGAGCAGGACTGAACGCGCCATCTCGAAAACCGCTCTGGCTCCGGACCCGCTACGCGCATGACCGGCCGCCTGGCGCAGTTCACCGCCCCCACCGCCACACCGCCGCCGGGCTGGAAGCCAAACTGGAATCTGGCGCCCGGGCAACCCCTGCTGATTCTGCGCAAGGGTGAACAGGGCAGCGAATGCGTGCAGGTGCTCTGGCGACTCACCCCTGGCTGGCTCAAGGACCTCAGCCGGGCGCCCTTCAGCGTGCAGGCCGAGACTCTGCATGACAAACCCATGTACCGCCAGCCGCTGGTCGAGCGCCGCTGCCTCATTCCGGTGGATGGCTTCTATCTTTGGCAACAGCAGGGCCAGCGCAAGCAACCCTGGTATCTGCGCCGACGGGAGGGCGGCCTGCTGCTGGCCGGACTCTGGGAGCGCTACGCGCTGGACGACGGTACCCTATGGGACAGCTGCGCATTGATCACCGCACCGGCTAAGGGCCTCGCTGCTCGCCTCGCGGAGCGCATGCCAGTCAGCCTGAACAGTGCCGAACAGGCCATCTGGCTGGCCTCTGCCACCGCTCCGGGGGCGCTGCAACCCTTGCTGCTCAACGCCACGTCGCGGGTGCAGCTGATGCATCCGGTGTCCCCGTCCATGAGCAGCACGGCAACCCGAGGCGCGCACTGCTGCACGCCAACGGGGCACCTCATTCAGGAAGCGCCTGCCTCCTGAATCACACCTTGAACTGATTGATCAGTCGGCGCTGGTGCTCGGCCAGGCGAGTCAGGGATGCGCTGGCCTGGGAGGCCTGCTGGGCGCCTTCGGCGACGCCGCGGGCAACCGAATCGATGGTCGTCACATTGCGATTGATATCTTCGGCGACGGCACTCTGCTGCTCGGCGGCGCTGGCGATCTGCGTGTTCATGTCGCTGATCACCGACACCGCCTGGGTGATGGAGGTAAGCGCCGCGTCAGCCTCTTCCGACTGTTTGACGCTCTGTTCGGTACGGCTGCGGCTTTGCTCCATGACCTTTACCGTGCTCCGCGTACCGGCTTGCAGCTGTTCGATCATGGCCTGAATCTCGGCCGTGGAGTTCTGGGTCTTCTGAGCCAGATTGCGCACTTCGTCCGCTACCACCGCGAAGCCCCTGCCCTGCTCGCCCGCACGAGCGGCTTCGATCGCCGCGTTGAGCGCCAGCAGGTTGGTCTGCTCGGCAATCCCCCGGATGGTATCCAGAATGCTGCTGATGTTCTCACTGTCCCGAGCCAGGGATTCGACACTGCGCACCGCCTGCTGGATGTCCAGGGAGAGTTCCTGAATCGTTTGGGCCGTGGCGCGTACCACGTCGCGTCCCTGGGCCGCAGATCCATCGGCGTTGGACGCCGCCTCTGCCGCGAGCGCTGCATTGCGTGCAACGTCCTGGGCAGTCGCGGTCATCTCGGTAACGGCGGTCGCCACCTGATCGATCTCGCTGATCTGACGCTGCACCCCGTCATTGGTGCGCATGGCGATGTCAGCGGTATTTTCCGAGGCATCGGTGACCTGCTGCACCGAGCTGACCACCTCGCGCATCATGGCCTGAAGCTTGTCAAGGAAGGCATTGAATCCACGGGCCAGACCGCCCAGCTCATCGGCTCGATCCACCTCCAGACGACGGGTCAGGTCCCCTTCGCCTTTGGCTATATCGTCGAGCATGTTGACCATCTGCTGCGCTGGACGAGCGATCCCGTACCCTACCAGGGCCATTACACCGATACCTGCCAGGGCGATGATCAGGCCGATCACCCCCATCATCATGCCGTCGCGGGCCTGATAACGCGCGATTTCGGCTTCCAACGACTCCAGTTCGGCCATGACCACCTGCAGCGGCAGGCTCATGATCAGCGTCCAGCTCGAGGTATCGGTCAGGCGAATTGGCATGAATAGTTCTATCACCCCGCGCTGCACATCCACCGAATAGCGGGGCTGACCATTTAGCGTCGACAAGCTGGCAAGCTGCGAGGCGCTGAGCAGTCGTTCAGCGGGGTCACCGGCGTTGGCCGCGACGCTTCCACCAGTGGAGGCCACCAAACGGTTGTTTGCGCTGACCAGTACCTGGCTGCCCGCCCCCTGATACAGAGCCTCATTGCTGGCGGCCAGAGCGCCCTGAATGAAGTCGAGTGACAGATCGACGCCCACCGCGCCCTGGAATTCGCCGTCGACAAGAATCGGTACGCTGAACGATGACAGCATCACCGTCTTGTCACCCATGGGGTACTCGACGGGATCAATTACGCAGTCACGCCCGGTTTCCTTCGGACAGAGGTAGTATTCCCCCAGCCGAACACCGGTATCCGACAGCGTCTGGTTTTCCAGATCCGTGAGTGGTTCGAGGGCCAGGCTCCCATCGGCATTGCGGTACCACCAGGGCTGGAAGCGTCCCGTGCCGTCATAACCGTCAGTGGTGACACCTCGATAATACTCATCGAGCTCATCCAGCGAGTTGGGCTCCCAGGCGACGTAGACGGCCAGCAGATCGGAGTTGCCGATCAGGGTGTTACGCAGGATGCGGGACATTTCTTCCCGGCTGGTCATCAGACTCGGAAGGCCGTCGTCCTGGTACTCGCCGAGCATCTGATTAAGCTGTGCGAGCTGGCCTGCGACCACGAACGGGTATTCCAGGCGTCGTTGCAGGCGCTGGCTTTCACCGGTGGCGACCGCCATGAGGCGGCTCTCGACCATCTCGGAAACCAGCTCTCGGGTATGTTCGCCGGTTTGCGCCTGGAGCCGTTTGTTGGCCACCAGCGCGTAAAGCGTCATGAAGGCTACCGCCGCCAGGAGGCAGGCACCGGCAAGCGTCATGATCGAGAATTGCAGGGATCGAAATTTCATGGGGCACTCGTGAGCAATGGCTTGTCCTGAGGTCCATATCGGCAGCCTCTGCAGAATCTTCAGCGGATCGAGCGAGATGTCGCCGAAAATGTCCGGTGCGTTGCGCAACCTCGATCTGCCCAATATCCTTGTCGAAAACCCTGAGGACTCTGGTAATGCTCAAACGCTTGTTGTTGTGTCTTCCGCTGCTCTGGCTGGCTGGCTGTGAAACCGTTCAGACCACCCAGGGCGGTGCGGTAGGAGTGAGCCGGGAACAGCGCATGGTCAGTGCACTGTCGAGCTCGCAGGTCGATGCGATGGCCGCCAAGGCCTATGCGGAAATGCTCGAAGAGGCCCGGCAGAAGGGCGTGCTGAACAAGGACGCGGCCATGACCCGGCGGCTGCGACGCATCGCCGACGACCTGATACCGCAGGTCGTGCACTTCCGGCCCGATGCCCGTAACTGGGCCTGGGAAGTCAATCTCATACAGGACGACCAGCTGAACGCCAGCTGCATGCCCGGCGGCAAGATCCTGTTCTACTCGGGCATCGTCGAACGTCTGCAACTCACGGACGACGAGATCGCCCAGATCATGGGACATGAAATCGCCCACGCCCTGCGTGAGCATGGCAGGGAAGCGATTTCCCGCGCCTACGTCGCACAGACCGGCACGCAACTCGCCGGTGCCCTGCTTGGCCTGGGCGAAATGAGCAGGCAGGCTGCGGATGCGGCCGTACATTATGGGCTCACGCTGCCGAACAGCCGCTCCAATGAAACCGAAGCAGATCTTATCGGTCTGGAACTGGCCGCGCGGGCCGGTTACAACCCGCAGGCGGCCATCACGCTCTGGCAGAAGATGGAACGAGCCTCCCAGGGCTCTCCGCCGGCCTTCCTGAGCACCCACCCGACCTCGACCGGGCGGATTCAGACATTGCAGAACGCGATACCTCGGGTACAGCCGCTTTACGAGGCGGCGCGTCGCTGAGTCCGATTAGAAGCGGTAAGCCAGGCCTACCCGAGCGATCGGGTAGTGCCGGAAACGCTTGAGTTCATCTTCCAGAGACGCTTCCTCGGTAGCTCGTGCCGCCTCGATGCGTGCTGCCACCTCCGGGTCGACCCCGGCTGGCGGGTTGGTGCGGATCCGTGCACTGGGGCTGCCCTGGAACATCACCCCCAGGTCGGCGGTGAAGGACAGTCGACTCCCCTGAAAGAGGTTACCGTAGCCGATGCCGATATAGGGCACTACGCTGCGAAAGTCCACGGTGGCGTCGATGGTGCCTAGCTCCGCCGCAGTGAAGAGCTGGTCGCCGAACTCTACGGTGGTGCCCGACCGGGCTCGACCGGTACCGCTCAGTTCATTGCCGTTGCCGATAAGACCACCTGAGACCCGGAAACCGCCACGCAGCGGGTGCCAATCCAGCAGCAATTCGAGCGTGGAAAGCTTGAGATCAAGCTCGTACTCAAGATCATCGACCGTGGTGTCGTAATCGTAATCGAAGTAGTTGACCGTGCCACGCAGATTGAAGGCATCGGTGAGGTTGTAGGTGGCACCAAGACCCAGTCCGCTGGTGCCGGCGTATACGCCGACCGCGATATTGTCGGCACTGGCCAGGCCGGGTGTCAGGAGCGAGGCGAGGGACAGTGCGAGGAGTGACTTTTTCATCCAGTGAAGCCTTTTCTGATTTTCATGGGCAATTCGCGCGGACCGGCTGACCGCGGAACGTCGAGAGCGACCCAGTCATCCCGACTGAAGCCTTCGAGTTTTTATGTTGCTTGCATTCGGTTGAATGCCGGAAAAATTGTACCTTGATGAGCAGGTCATCCCAATGGAAAACGGACCAGTTGCCCGCAGGCTCACCCTCTGCGATAAAATCCAGCACCAACTAGTGGCGAAGGGGACTGCGAGATGAATAAAGGATTACGCGTCGTACTGGCGCTGAGCACCCTGCTGCTCGCTGCCTGCGGCCAACGGGAAGCGGAGCTGGATGATCGTCTGGAATGGATCTACCGCGACACCGGAGCCATTCAATGTGAAAGCGACGGACTGTCGATCGGCGAGATGCGCCAGCAACTCGATGAAGCCGGCATTGCCGTCAATGACAGCGCCTGCGGCACCGACGGCATGATGCGTACCACTGTCTGTGGCGCAGCTGCCGGACGAATCGGGCTGTTCGAGATAGGTGCCGGCGACCTGCAGACAGCCCGGACCATGGGCTTCGAGCCGCTGAGCGGGCTACCCGAGGCAACGCGTACGCCCTGCCCTGGCGAATAACCTTCTCAGCTGTCAATTCGCCGCATCAGCAGCAGTGGCAGACCGGCGAGCAGTACGACGATGCCGATCAGCGCGCCCGGGCCGGCATATACCGTGCTTGACCAGAGCAGACCGGCGCAGGTCAGTGCGAAGGTCAGTGGCAGAATGGGATACAGCGGAACCCGAAATGGCCGTGGACGATCCGGGTCGCGGCGACGCAGACGGATCACCGACAGGGCGGTCAACAGCATGAACAGCCAGAACACCGGCGCCGTATAGGCGACCATGGTGCTGATGCCGTCCTCGGTGAGTGCGCCGAACAGTACCAGCGCGAGCGTGATGAGCCCCTGCAACAGCAATGCGCGTACCGGTGTGGAGCCGGCCTCGCGCCAGGCGCCCAGCATGGCCAGACGGGGGATGTCTCGCCCCAGCGCGTAATAGACCCGCGCACCGGTCAGCACGCTGGCGTTGATGGTACTCAGCGCCGCCACGCAGACCAGCAGGCTTAGGGCTGCCGCCGCCATGGGTCCAGCGACGATGCGCATCAGTTCGGCGCCAACCGCCTCGACCCCACGCAGGTTCTCCAGTCCGAAGATGTTCAGATAGGCCAGATTGGCCAGCACGTACACCAGGCTGACCACCAGAGTCCCGAACAGCAGGACCCGACGCATGTTGCGCGCCGGGTCCTTGAGTTCACCGGAAAGATAGGCTGCCTCGTTCCAGCCGCCGTATGTCAGCAGCACGAAGACCATGCCCATCCCGAGGGCTCCGGCGGGGTTGCCGGTTGCGGCAATGCCCGCCACCGCCTCCCGCCCCGCCGTGGCGGCCGGTTCGGCATTCCACAGACCAGCCAGAATGACCGAGCCCAGCAACAGGACCGTAAGCGAGGTGAAGATAACCTGTAACCGTTTGGATTCCCGGGTGCCGAGGATGTTCAGGGCGGTCAGTGCGACCACTGCCAGCGCCGCATGGATCGCCTGCCCCCAGGCTCCGAGCGGTAGCAATTGCTCGGCATACTCACCGTAGATGAAGGCGACCGCGGCAATCGAGCCTGTCTGGATGACGGTGCCCCTCGCCCAGGCGAAGAGCACGCCGACCCGTTGGCCCCAGGCCCGCTGCAGGTAATGGTATTCGCCCCCGGCATGCGGGTACGCCGACCCCAGTTCCGCGTAGCACAGGGCGCCAATCAGCATGATCAGCCCGCCGGCAACCCACATGCCGATGTAAATGGCGGGGGTGGCCGCCTGCTGTGCGACCAGGGGGGGGAACCCGAAGATGCCGATGCCAATGACCACACCGACGAGGACGGCGACCCCGTCGGTGACGCTCAGGCTACTGCGCACGGCGCCGAGATTGGCACAGGTCTCAGAGGCGGCGGGCATGCCAGCCCTGCGTTTCGTCCCCTTCAGCTGGCACGATGCGGTCCCCTTCTACGCGCCCCTGATACTCTTCGCCGGCCACCGTGAAGCGGATGCGATCGCCCCGTAGCGAGGCATTGGCAAAGGATGCTGCGGAGTCGTTGATGCGAGCGTCACCCTGCACGTCCTGAAAGCGCTGCATCAGGTGTAGCTCGACACGGCTGTCATCTGCGGTGGTCAGTTCCCAGCGCCCGCCGACATTGGCCGGAACGATCCACAGATAGATGGTGCTGTTACCCACCGTATCGGTCTCGTCCGGCTCCCACTCGCGCATGTCGAAGGCATGCGATACCACGCGGGTTCCGGGCTTCATGCTCTCCAGAATGACCGGACGCAGGCGGTAGTTGACCGAACTGAGCAGATACATGGTGAGCACGTCGGCATCGGAAATGTCCTTCTCGAACAGGTCGCCCTGCTCGAACTCGACGCGGTCTTCGATACCCGCAGCGCGGGCATTCTCTTCAGCCTCCTCAACGCGCTGCGGGTCCAGGTCGATGCCCAGCGCACGCTGCACATTCCAGTTCTGTACGGCGGCAATGACGATACGCCCGTCCCCCGAGCCGAGATCGATGAGGTAGTCGTCCGGCTGTACCTCGGCCATTTCCAGCATCCTGTGGACCACGTCGTGGGGCGTCGGGACGTAGGGCACGTCCAGCCTGGGCGCGGCGGTGGCAGCGCCGGCGAGCGACAGACTCAGGCCCAGCGCTGCAAGTTTCTTGACGGATGAGGCCCAGAAACTGGCGTGGGGCGTGGCATCGGGATTCGGGTCGACGTGAACCAGCATGGAAGGCTCCTCGAGCAGATTCGAAAGGGTGAATCCTGGGGATTCGCATTCCTTTCTGAGCCCGGGCAGGGAGCCAAGTTCCCGCTTCGCTGGACTGCTCAGGTACGCTGCTTGTCGTCCTGTTCGCGCTGGCGTTCCCGCAACGCACGGCGGTAGGCACCGATCTCGCCCAGCCGAAGCCCCTCCGGGGCCCCGTGCTGCTTGGCATCCCCGACCCGCTGCGAGCTGTAGATGCCGGCATGCCCGGAGAACAGATAACTGACCACGCAGGCGATCGCTGCGAAGATGCCCATGCCTGGCCCGAACAGCTCCATGGCCATCAGAGTCGAGGCCAGCGGTGTGTTGGCGGCCCCGGCAAAAACTGCGACGAAGCCCACTGCCGCGAGGAAGGCAAAGGGCATGTCGAACAGCGGTGCCAGCACGTTTCCGAGCGTCGCGCCAATGAAAAACAGTGGCGTGACCTCCCCGCCCTTGAAACCGCTGCCCAGCGAGACGACGGTGAAGAGCAGCTTGCCCAGCGGGTCGGACCAGGATAGTGGCGTCTCGAAGGACTCGCGGATCACTGGCAGACCCAGCCCCAGATAGCGATCTGCGGCGATCAGCGAGGCGGCCACGGCGATCAGCAAACCACCGAGGAAGGGACGCAGCGGAGCATAGTGCACTCGGCGGCGCATGAGGCCGCCAAGCGCATGGGTAGCTTCGGCAAACAGGCGCGCCACCAGCCCGAAAATCGCCCCGGCGAGGACCATCACCAGCACCGACCAGAGCGACAGCTCGGGAAGCAGTCCGACACTGAAATAATCGTGCTGCACGCCCCACCAGAGTGCGACCTTGTCGGCCAGAACCGCGGCCACCAGACAGGGCAGCATGGCTTCATAGCGCAGGCGCCCGGTGGCGAGCATTTCCAGCCCGAATACCGCGGCGCCCAGCGGCGTGCCGAAAACCGAGGCGAAGCCCGCGGCAATTCCCGCCATCAGCACGATGCGCCGGTCCTCCGGCGATAACCTGAATATCCCGGTGAACTGGTCCGCCAGCGCACCACCCATCTGTACCGCAGTGCCCTCGCGGCCCACCGAGGCGCCGAACAGATGCGAAACCAGCGTCGCGCCCAGCACCATCGGTGCCATGCGTAGCGGTATGGTCCGACGGGTTTCATGGATTTCGTCGAGGATCAGGTTGTTGCCGGCCTCGACGCTGCGACCGTAGTGCAGGTAGATCCAGCCGACGGCAAAACCGGCGAACGGCAGCAACCAGATCAGCCAGGGATTATCTGCATGGGTCGCGGTGACCCAGTCCAGCGAGTAGAGAAAGAGCGCCGAGGCTGATCCTGCCAACATCGCGATACCACCGGCCAGCAGCAACCACTTGAGGATATGCAGAATCAGCGCCGCGCGTTGCTTGAAATTGATAGACATGATCGAGAGTCTGCCAAGTTGGTTTCCATTCACAACCCGGGCACGAAAGGAGAGTACGGAGAAGCGCGCGCCTACACCCTCGGATCGAACCCGAATGCATGTAGGCATCATCAGCCCCAGGGGCGGTTACAGGGAGGAATGCCATCTCCAGCACCGACTTTAGCAGCCCGCCACGCTGCAGGCCAGCCCGACGTGAGAGCGAACGAAACGGCGGCCGGTGGGTCTTAGAAAAGGGCCTGCGCACAGGCCGCACGATTGGAACAGCACACTGGAGATCACCGGATGAATACCTTCAAGCACTACCTTTCGCTGCTGTATCTAACGCTGGCGCTGATCGCCATGGCCGGCTGCACCGTTGCCTCCGGTCAGAAGAGCGCCGGCGAAGCACTGGATGACACCATCGTCACAACGCGCGTCAAGACGGCCCTGATCGAGGACTCGGACATTCGCGCAGGCGAGATCAACGTGCAAACCTACAAGGGCGAAGTGCAACTGACCGGCTTCGTTAGTTCCCAGGCCGCAGCAGATAAGGCTGTGCGCATCACCCGCGGCATCGAGGGGGTGCGAGCGGTGCACAACGACATGCAGATCCGCTGACCGGCACCGGGGGCCGTTCAGGCCCCGGTGATAGCTAGCCAGCCGGCGTAGGCGCCGAGCAGCAAGAAGGCCAGCGCAGCCAGCCGTCGAATCAGCGTAAGCGGCAGCCGTCCCGCTGCAGCATTGCCGAGGAACACGATCGGCACGTTGGCCAGCATCATGCCTAAAGTTGTGCCTATGACCACCGCAACCAGCGCTTCGTACTGCGCGGCGAGCACCACGGTCGCCACCTGGGTCTTGTCGCCCATTTCAGCGATGAAGAAGGCGACGAGCGTCGCCATGAAAGCGCCATAGCGACCGATTCTGGCAGTGTCCTCCTCATCCAGCTTGTCGGGCACCAGCGTCCAGGCCGCGACCGCCAGAAAGCTCAGCGCCACCAGCGCCTGCAGAAGGCGTTCATCGACATACAGACTGATCAGTTGGCCAAGCGCACCGGCCAGCGCATGATTGAGCAGAGTCGCGACCAGCACCCCCCAGACGATCGGCCAGGGCCTTCGAAAACGGGCAGCGAGTACCAGTGCAAGCAGTTGGGTCTTGTCGCCAATCTCGGCGAGCGCAACGATACCGGTAGAAACCAGGAAAGCTTCCAAGCGAATTCCATACAGGGCGGGTCAGCCAAAACCAATGACACACGGACACCCCCGCCCCTGGCTGGTGTGCGCATGTCATAGGTCTCGCCAAACCCAGGCGACCTTTGCAAGGCCGCGGCGGGTCGCAGGCGCCACGGTCAATCGACCGATCATGTTGACGCCTGCCTCTGAAGAGAGACTACTCCCCTAGGACGGGGCGAACTTTAGCAGCATGGCCACCGGGGATCAACCCGGCGCCACAGCCGAATAGACCTTGAAGCGGCTGTTCTCGCGCAGCACCTGACAGGGGCCTATGTGCGCCTCTACCAGCTGCGGATACTTGAGAAACCCGTTGGCGACGATGCGCAGCTCGCCGCGGGGTACCAGGTTGCGGGTGACCTGCTCGAAGAATCGCTCGGCGATACTGGTATCGTGCCGAATACCGGTATGGAACGGCGGGTTGCTGACCACTGCGTTGAAGCGGCCGTGCACATCGCTCAGACCGTCCGAGGGAAATACCCGCGCCTCGATGCCGTTGCGCGCCAGCGTCTGTTCGGCGCAATAGAGCGAGAGCGCATCGACGTCGACCAGTTCGAAACTCGTCTGGGGGTTGCGCCGTGACAGTGCAACGGCGAGCACGCCGGCGCCACAACCGAAATCCAGCACCTTGCCTGCGGGCAGTTCTGCCTGTTCCTGAAGCAGCAGCTCACTGCCCTCGTCGAGCCGGCCGTGGCTGAATACCCCCGGCAGACTGACCAGTTCCAGTTGCTGGTCGGCCAGCGTCACCACGAAGGCGCTCTGCCAGTCACTCAGCACGAAGGGGCTGACTTGCTCCTTGCGGCGGGCTTGCCAGAGCTGGCAATGGCGGGCCGAGTCGAGCTTTTCCACCGCCTCGCCGTGGGAAGACAGCAGCCGCTCGGCGCGGGTGATGCCGCCCTTCTTCTCGCCGACCAGCAGCATCAGCCCACCGGGAGCGAGCATCGGGGCAATCTGCGCCAGCGCGTACTCGGCGCGCTCGAGGGCCTTGGGCATGACCAGGATGGCCACGTCAGCCTGTACCTCGGGGCACAGGTGCGAGAAGCACAGACGGTCCTCGGGCAACTGCCCGCGCAGCGCCAGCCACACCCCGTAGTCCCAGGTCCAGACGTGCCAGTCGGCCGGGAGGGTGCTGACCAGCCGATCGGCTACCGGATTGACCAGCAGCACGCGCTTGCCGGAGAACAGCTGGGCGCTGCGCTCGAGTACCTGACTGGTGTTGTCCACTGGCGGCTCCTGGTTGCGAAGGGCTGGGAATTGTACGCGCAACCCTGCCTTCGTCCAACCGCCGCGGGGCCCTCAGCCCTTGCGCGGCTTGGCCCTGCTGGTCGGCTCGGCCTGGGCAGGGTCCTCCGGCCAATAGTGCTTGGTATCAAATTACGTTCCTTCGATTGACACCGCCAAATCGCCCGTAATCCCTACCTATGATGCTATTTCGGCGACTCCCCATTGACCGTCAAACTCACCCCCATTGATTGACAAAAACTGACGCCAATCAAGAGAAGGTTTGACAGGTGTACCAGAGCACGTCAGGTCTTACAGCACAAAATGTTTGACACTGAACATTCGGCCCACTACTCCCGAATGCAATCAAACAGAGTTTGAACCTGCGTCCCTGAGCGCCCGCCATGCCCAGATCTTTTCTTCAGCGCCCCTTGAAAGGGTGACGCACGTCCCCATTTCTCTGTGAACGCCCCCGCAACCTCTTCGCAAGGGAATGCTCACCATCATGACTACTGGGAAGTTGATCGATCGCTTTGAAGGGCCGTCAGGCCGCGCCGTTCTTGAGGAAGTACTGCTTGAGCAGAAGCTGGTACTCGGAAATCAAGACCTAGCACGCCGCCTCGCAGAGGTAGGAACGCTGGAGGAGATCGCTAAGGATGCTGTGCTCATTACCGAGGACGCGGAGGACTCCGAGGTTTATTTCATCATCACAGGGCATTTCCAGGTGAAGGTCCATGATCGTGAAGTCGCAACACGAGGGGGCGGCGATCACGTCGGAGAAATGGCTGCTCTGGTCCCAACAGCGAAGCGCTCTGCTACTGTACTGGCCACCGAGCCCTCGATTGTCTTGAAGGTCAGCGCGGCAGACTTCAAGTCCATTGCGGACGCGTATCCCTCGGTTTGGCGACAGGTCACTCGGCAACTGGTCGATCGACTACACCAGCGAAACGACATGGTGCTTCCTGCCCATCAGTCATCCCACGTATTCATCATTTGCTCGGTCGAGGCACTCCCTATTGCCCGGGCAATCGAGAATAACCTTGAGCACGACAAGTTCTTCGTAAAGACCTGGACACAAGGCGTTTTCCGCGCATCGCAGTACGCCCTTGAAAGCCTCGAAGAGCAACTGGACGAGTGCGATTTTGCCATCGCAATCGCACAGCCGGACGACTCCGTCACAATGCGCGAGGAAACCAAGAATACGCCGCGCGACAACGTCATTTTCGAGCTTGGCCTGTTCGTAGGACGACTTGGCAGGGCACGAACCTTCCTTCTTGAGCCTAGGGGTGACGAGGTACATCTGCCGTCAGATCTGAAAGGGCTGACAACCATCGGATATCGCCTAACGAAAAGTGAAGACCAGCTGCCCTCCAGCCTATCTCCAGCCTGCAATCAGCTACGCACCATTTTCAACAAGCTAGGACCGAAGTAACGGATATCTGTCAACAAGCAAATTTGGCATGCGCTTGCCTACCGCATTGCAGCGCGCCCAATCACCCGAAGGAGTGATCGATGAGCAAGAGCTGGAACCATGATCGCGCTGCAAAACACATAGACCAGAAGATCGCTGATGTTGAGGAAATCACCATCAAGGATTACGTGCGCGACATGTCGTTGGAATCGATTCCTACCAGTACCGCGTACCGCGTGGATGGGGTCCACATGTATGCGGACATCATGAATCTCGAGGACATGCTGAACATCACTGCAGTCGAGGGCACAGAGTGTCACAAGCGCACGCTGCGCTTTCTTGACCAGCACTACCGGGCAGTCAAGCGAATTCTCAACAAGGTTGATGCGCGCCGCGTCGACTTCCACAGTCAGCGGCTGCACTCCCTTTTCACTAAGCCGTACAACACTGAGTCCGGCGCTGAGACCAAGCGTGTTCAACGCGCCGTTGCGACTGCGCAATTGATCATTGACGTGCTTGCAGAGACGGGCGACGACGATGAGCAAATCCCAGCAGCCAAGGTTCGAATTGGCATCGATACCGGCCTAGCTCTTGCTGTAAACAATGGCCGCAGCGGGTACCGCGAACCCTTGTTCCTGGGCGATCCAGCGAACCATGCCGCGAAACTGGCCAGTAATAACAAGGCCAGGGGTATCTATCTGACCAACAATGCTCGTAAGGCCATCGGCCTTGCGGAAAGCGATGAGCCGGAAAAATCTGCCCTAACCGCGATAGAGATCAAGGCATGTCAGGATGCGGCCAAGCTGGATGTCACGTCCGACGAGATCGTCGAGGAGTGGCGTGAGGATCTGAAAAAGAACCCCATTGGCGGTTACCAGTTTTCCCGCCAAACCCCACCCCTGCGTGATATGGACATTTACTCGCTGACTCCGGCCAACTCGAAGCGACAGGAGATGGTGAGCCTCTACGCCGATATTGATGGCTTCACAGCCTACGTGGCCGATCACATCAACGAGAAGACCGACGATGTCGTGCGGACTTTGCATGTCATCCGCTCCGAGCTGGAGCGGGTCGTGACTTCCGACTTCGAAGGGCGCCGGGTGCGCTTCATCGGAGACTGCGTGCAAGCCCTATCCTGTGACGGCACCGCGCATACTACTGACGAAGAGAAGTCAGTATCCGAGGCCACACGGCTAGCAGGTGCACTGCGCAGCAGCTTCAATCTCGCAATTGAGCGGCTGAACGCCGAAGGTATTGAAACCGGCGACCTCGGCCTCGCGATTGGCTTCGATCTGGGCCCAATAGCCGTCACGCGCCTGGGCGCCAAGGGTAATAGAGTTAGGTGCGCTATCGGGCGTAGCGTGATCGAGTCTGAGAAACGCCAATGCGCGTGTTCGGGGGTGGAAACCGCGATCGGGCAAGTAGCTTACGACGCAGCATCGAAAGCTGTGCAGAACCTGTTTGGGAAGAGTCGTAAGACATCACACCTGGACTACAACGAAGCTACCGAAGCCCTGGCAGATGATGGGGACGCATCTGCGAAGCAAGCTCGCTCGGAAGCCTATGCGGGTTCCGCCGCCATCATTCGCGCAGATGAGCGTCAGGTGCAGCCCCACTCCCGCCAGAAAGTAGACGGCAGCCGTTGAGCACAGCGCTCGACCTGATTGCACAGGTCGCCCCAGATTTCGGGGGTACCTGTGTAACATCCGTTCCGCAGACAGCAACGCTTGATCTTCCGATTCGGCTGGTGGACGGGAGAACGCTCCCCTACAAGCTGCATTTACGCCAAGACGGTGAATGGATAGAAGCACGCGAAAGCACACCACATCACTTGCCAGGCTTTTGCCCGGAACGGCACATCAATTATGATGGTACGTTCTGTCTGTTTTACGCGGGCGCCAATCCGCTTCCTGTCTCAGACGAGCCGTCCGCTCGTGCCTGGCTTGAGACAATCTACAAATACCTAAAGCTTCAAGAGCGCGCTCGCACTCTGCGCAGATGGCCGAATGGTTCCGCGTGGGCACACGGCGACGCAGCTCGACATCAACTGCGAGCGCAGAAGGCTGCGAGCGCAATCAGTGGCAAAATCGCTAACGATCTTGCGGTAAATCAGCTAGGGCTCAAGCGCAGAAAGTCCAAAGAGCGACCTATCTTGGATGTGATCTCCGGAACAGTGCCTTTGTTTAGCGTGTGGGAAAAGTCCCGGCGGGTAATCAACCAAAAAAGGCGCTGCTTCTGCGGCCTGTATGGACGCCGCCGTCCTAAACGAATTCGACGCTGCCATGACCATGCAAAGCAGGCTACCGAACTGGCTTTCGCATTGCGGGACTGGGAAGAGGCTGAGCGGCAATATTGGGACTCCATGCACGGCAAGCCTTGCTGTGGTTCCTGCGATAGCTGCCCACTCAGCCCATAAGTCCCGGTGTAATTCGGGCTGGTCCCCAGGCGAGTCGGCATCTGGACTAGCAGCCCGCCGCTCATACCGGGGACGTTTCGTCTGATCAGGCAACTGGCAGGAGCAACAACAGGATCTTAACCCTGAGCAGTCGAAGGCCATGATGACCGGCCGGTACCCCGTTTTTAGTACTTGGCAGAAGTAACGGCCAGGCCACGGGGGCCTACCTCAAGATGCTCCTAAAAGAGAAAATAAATTAATGTACGCCAGGGCTTCCAGCCCCTCCCCTTCGAACATAACATCACGTCACGTTACAAACCTAAGCCAGGTGCCCATGCCTATGAAAACTAGCAATCGCGTTGTGATCGAGGTTGATCCTGCCCAAAAGCAGCAGATCTACGCCGCACTCAAGGCGCGTGGGTTGACCATGCGTGAGTGGTTTCTGCAGCAGGTGAGTCAGGAGCTTTCCATTCCGCAGCCCACCCCACCCTCCAGTCAGTCGAGCAACGATTAAGTATTTCTCAGGGGGTCGAGCAGATGCTCAAGACAGTCAAGCAGGCATGCACATTCAACCCCATCATTCGCGACTACCCAACTAGGCGAAGAGGAAGCCATCAAGCCCTACTGGGTCAATGGCCCTCGCGCGGTCGATCAGGCTGGCTGGAAGAAAATTATCGGGGACAAACCGACCCTGATCATGCTCGATGAGTTGCCGCCCTACCTTGAAAACGCGAGCACTACTGTCATCGGCGGCGGTACGCTGGCTACCGTGAGCACCTACACACTCAGCTGCCTGATGAGCGCCGCTCTGGAGTTACCGCGTTGCTGCATTGTGATTGCCAACCTATCCGGCAGCTATGTGGCTCAGACCAAGGCAATTGCCGAAGCAATCTCTAACCTCCAGCAAGAAGCCAGTCGCCAAGCGAGCACCATCACCCCCGTGCAGTTGGCGGGTACCTGTTCATCCCTAGCGCCTCTCCGCCTTGATGCTGGCAGATTCAGTCTGGCCTCGCGGTTCGACCTACCGAAATATCGGCGGTTACATTGTCCCCAGAGCTTCAGACCCGGCTGTTACCGGCCACGCCTGTCTGGGTAGGGAACGAGTGGTGGAACAGTCGGTTCCGTCGGGCGTTAACCTGCGGAACAGAAACCCATGCGACTTTCAGGTCGCACTGCCGAAATAATACTGGTTTCCCTTCTTGGTCTGGTGCATTTCCGGGTCGCGCTTGCCGTCCTTGTTCTTGGTCGAACTGGGCGCATTGATCAGCGTTGCATCGACGATGGTGCCCTGGCGCAGCGACAGGCCGCGGTCGCCCAGAGCCATTGATGACAGCGAGGATGCCGGCCGCCAGCTCGTGTTTCTCCAGCAAGCGGCGGAAGTTGAGAATGGTGGTTTCGTCGGGGATGCGCTCCAGGTTCAGCCCGGCAAACTGGCGCAGGATCGTGGTTTCGTACAGCGCTTCCTCCATCGCTGGATCGCTGTAGCCGAACCAGTTCTGCAGCAGATGCACACGCAGCATCGCCATCAAC
>JAUVYN010000131.1 GCA_030603065.1 Pseudomonas sp. | reverse complement strand
AGCTACACCAACTTCTTCGACGGCAAGTACAACACCAACGTCGATCGTGACTTCGTAGCAGCTAGCGTCAGCGTCAGCTTCTAAGACCGGCATAATTGGAGAAAACAATAATGATGCGTATGCAAAAAACTCTGTTGGGTGCCGGTGGTCTGGCCTTGAGCCTGTTGGCATCCAGCGTGATGGCACAAACCCTGAGCCAGTCGGAAATCGACCAGCTCGGCAACAACCTGACGCCGGTCGGTGCCGAGCGCGCCGGCAATGCGGCCGGGACCATTCCCGAGTGGACTGGTGGTCTGGGTCCGGATGCTGGCCGTGTAATCGAAAACAACTTCCAGACCAACCCCTTCGCCGGTGAGCAGCCGCAATTCGTGATCACTGCACAGAACTACCAGCAGTATCGCGAGAACCTGACTCCTGGTCAGATCGCGCTGTTCGAGCGGTATCCGGAAACCTTCCGCATGCCGGTCTACGAGACCAAGCGTACCGTTGGCTATCCGCAGTACGTGTACGACCAGGTCAAGCGCACTGCCGGTCAGGCCAAGCTGGTCAACAACGGCGACGGTATCGAAAACTTCAGCCACGGCTCCTTTGCCTTCCCGATTCCCAAGTCGGGCGCTGAAGTGGTGTGGAACCACAACACCCGCTACCGGATTAATACCAAGCGCTGGTACATGCAGGCCATGCCGCAGACCAACGGCTCGTACACCTGGATCCAGAGGGAAGTAGACGTCGGCTCTCCGCAGTACATGCCTGATGTCGAGGCCTCCACCATGCCCAACACCCTGCTGTTCTTCAAGCAGCGTGTGAACGCTCCGGCGCGTCTGGCAGGTAACGTACTGCTGGTGCACGACTCCCTGGACCAGTTGAAAGAACCGCGCATGGCGTGGGTTTACAACGCAGGCCAGCGTCGCGTACGCCGCGCTCCGCAGGTTGCCTACGACGGCCCGGGTACCGCGTCTGACGGTATGCGTACTTCCGACAACTTCGCCATGTACAACGGTGCTCCAGACCGTTACGACTGGAAGCTGGTTGGCAAGAAGGAAGTCTACATCCCGTACAACAGCTACAAGATGACCGATCGCGACGTGAAATACGCCGACGTTCTCAAGGCTGGCCACATCAACCCGGAACACACCCGTTTCGAGCTGCACCGTGTATGGGAAGTACAGGGCAACGTCAAGCAGGGTCAGCGTCACATTTACGCACAGCGTAACTTCTTCGTTGACGAGGACTCCTGGCTGATCACCCTGGCCGACCATTACGACGGTCGTGGCACCCTGTGGCGCGTAGGTGAAGGTCACGTTGCCTTCAACTACCAGCAGAAGCTGCCGGGCTACTCCATCGAAACCCTGTATGACCTGCTGGCAGGCCGTTACATCGCTCTGGGCATGTACACCGAAGAAGTGTCCGCTCCCCAGTTCGACTTCGTACCGACCTACAACCAGTTCACTCCGGCCGCCCTGCGTGCCTCGGGTGTTCGTTAAGTCATAGTGTTGCTCTAGTTGTTTGGGTTTTAAGGGCCATCTTCGGATGGCCCTTTTTTTTGCGATGTACTGTTATCGCGACATCACTTCCGACATACGGCCGCCCGCTACAAGGGGGTTCCAGTTGTCGTCGTATCCAAATTTGGGTATGTAGATGGTGTCACCGGCGCATCTTTTCGCGAGGCAAGGGAATGCTGAAAACGAATGATCAATGGGTTGCAGTAGCGGATGCATTTACGGATGCCGCGATAATCGGCGAAGGCTGGTACGGCGCGCTGGAAAAACTTGCCGAGGCGACTGGCGGGGCGCATGGGCAGTTGATCTGCATTGGGCCGGAGGCTCCGCAGAACAACATCTGGACCGTCGACCCGGACATTGCGCAGGCCTTTTTCGACGAGGGCTTTGGCGAACCGACTCGCAATCCGCGTATTCGTGCGGGAATGGCCGCACCGGTTGGTACCGTTCTGGCCGACGCTGACTTCATAACCCCAGAAGCAGCCCAAAAGGATGACAGCTATCGCTGGGGCCGCGCCAGGGGCCTGGGCTATATATGCCTGACCACTCTCATGCGGACTGGTGAGAGCTCACTCGTTGGCCTTGCCGTGAATCGCAACTCTGTGCAAGGACACATCTCTTCGTCAGAAAAAGCAGTTTTTGCCTCGCTTGCCCAACAGGTCAGGGCTGCGGTGCGCACGCAGATGCTGCTTGAAGGGAACAGCGCCGCACTGCTGATGGGGACCATGGACAGGTTGTCGATCGCCGCTTTCGCTTGCGACGGGCGTGGCCGGGTGATCGCGGTATCGCCTCCCGCAGAAGCTTTGCTCGCACAGGGGTGTTTTCTGTCGCTTAGGCAGGGGCAGCTTGCTGCAGAGCTGGCGGCAGACTCCTCACTGCTTAAAGGGGCAATTCTTGAAGCGGCGCAAGGGCAGGCTCGGCCATGTTCGTCGAGGCTGCGCAGCGTTGTCGTCAGGTCGGTCCGCAGGGCCGAGCCGGTGAACAGTATTCTGCTGGACGTAATCAGCCTTCCTGAAAAGCCTTTCAGTTTCGGCTTCGCGCCGCGGGTGCTGGTGGTGGTGCGGGGTAGCCAGGGACGCGATGAAGCGCTGATAGTCGCGCTCAAGCTAGGGTTCGAGCTGACCGAAGGCGAGGCGCAGGTTGCCATTCAACTGGCCCGAGGAAAACGCCCGGAAACGATCGCTGCCGAGCGCCGCGTATCGGTGGGAACCATACGCGCTCAGATTAGAAGCCTTTACGACAAAATGAACATCCATCACGTGGGCGAATTGCTGGCTCGGCTCAATCCACTGTAATCAAAGCCCCAGCCACCGGCGGACCGGGTGGGATTGGTTGGGTGCCGAACAGGGCGGTGACCAGTTCCGGGATGAGCCTTTCTCCGTGCTGGCCTACGCCGGTCTGTTCGAAGAGGTTGAAATCCCCCAATGCCTGATGCACCACCCAGCCGGAAAAGTCATTCGCTTCGGTCTGATCACGTACCTTCCTCAGGAAATGCGCCCGTGAACTCACATCCTGGAGTGCCGGGGTGCCATTGTAGTTGAATTGGGAGACCACCCCGAATTCGCCTGCCATGATTCGTCTGGGGTTGATTCCCGATCCAGATACCCAATCCTCCAGCTGGTCCCAGTTCTCCCATTCGGAACCGTCTTTCCACCAGAGAAAATGGATGAGATGAGTGTAACGCGCCACCTCAGCCAGTTTCTCCTGCGCCGATAGATAACGATCGTTGTGTACCCTGGCTTCCATATCGGCAATCATCTGACTGCGCCCTCCGACATACCGGGTAATCGGCATGGGCACCGGATAAAGGTGGGGCTGGCTGCCGATTCCCTGATGCGTAAACTCTCCCGGCGAGTAGGGGTGAAAGGCGAAGATCGTGTTCCAGTCGTAATCGTCGAGGGAAAAGCCGGACATTGCACCGTGCCAGCCCCCGACCGGCTGGATGATGATGGTCAGGTCAGGCGCCGCGTCCCTGCAGGCCCGAAACCACCCTGGCGCAGCGGAGCGGTAGTACCCCGGCGCCAGGTGTTCCCCCGGTGGCTCGTTGAGCATCTCCAGCGCGACCTGCGAGGCGGGATACCGTTGATTCAGCGCCCCGCACAGCGCACGCAATGCCGTGTGAAACCGCTCACGGGTGGCCGGGTCATTGAGTACCTGCAGCCGCTCCTCCCAGGTAGACGCCCAGGAGACCTTCACCTTGAAGCCTGCCTGCTCACTGCGCCCAATGTGTGCCATCCATTTGGCGAGTGTCTGATTCATATCGGGTTGCGGGTAGAGAAACTCCTCGAGCGATATCCAGGTGCGCAGGGTATTGAAGCCGGCCGCCCGCAAAGCGTCCAGCCGAGCCTCAGTCATTCCGTACGCCTCGGCAGTCCAGTCGTCCACGGGTGGGGAGATGCTGATGCCCTTGATCATCCCCCCAGCCGCGAACGCCGGATCAGGACCCCATCGAGGCGAGGATTGCGCCATGATTGCTGCGGGCAGGACGCACAGCAGCGCAGTGGCGCCAATCCGCAAGCGCTCTCTCATGTGGCGTCCTCCATCGCTCGCGGGGCCTCGGCGTTATCCTCGCTGACGAACATCGGCGTAGCACCGGGCAAATGGAAGACATCCAGTGCCGTCGGATCCAGGCCTGGACGGAAAGCAAAACTTGCAGTCTTGTCCTGAATCAGCAGCTGCTGGGCTGCATACATAAGGAACAACGAGTTGGTGATCAGGTACCGTTGCCATAAGCGTCGGGGTTCACTGCTGAGCCGATGCAGCCATTCCAGGCCACGATCCTGCATCCAGAACGGCGCGCGCTTGATGACGTTGGCGTGGTAGTCGAAGGCGGCGCCCACGCCAACCATGGTAGCCCTGATGCGCCCGCGGTGCTGGGCCATCCATCTTTCCTGCTTCGGACAGCCCAGGCTCACCCATACGATGCCGGCACCCGAAGCATTGATGGCGTCCACCACGGCCTGGTCCTCCTCGGGCGTCAGCTCCCTGAACGGTGGTGAATAGCTGCCGGCAATCTGTAGCCCCGGGAAGTTCTGCACCAGCGATTTCTGCAATGCCTCGAGTGTTTCCGGACGGCTGCCGTACAGATAGATTGGTTCGTTGCGGCCGGCAGCGGTGGCGCAATAGCGCCACATCAGATCCGGACCGTTGATGCGCTGCTGACCGGCCGTGCCGACCCGACGCATCATCCATGCCACGGGCGCGCCGTCCGGCGTCGCCATATCCGCATTTCTGAGAATCTGCGCAAACGTTGGGTCGCGCCGCGCGGTCACCACCGAGTGCGCGTTGCAGATACAGACATAACGGCTCTCGTGTTTCACCGCCCAGTCAGACAGGCGCTCGACGGCCGCTGTCCAGGTCAGGGCATCTATCGGTGAACCAATTACCAGCCTCAATTCCTGAATATCACCATCTTGAACATCCATTGGAACGCTCCAGTAGAAGTAAGTCGTGCCGGGATGACCGCAAACTATGCCGGCGGGGTTTGGCAGGCGGGTCGGGTAACAGGAAAGTAAACTTCAGCGCTCGGCTAGGGGGTCGGCCTCCATGCCGCAGCTCGAAGTGGAACAGATTATTGTTCTGAGTTCGGCGAAAACGTGGGCGTAAGCAAACTGGGCCTGCATTTTCATGCGGCTGTGAGCCTTGTACCGCTCGACCCGCTGCCGGTCTGCTGCAAGTTCGTCAAGACGAAAGAAAAGATCCTCCTCGTCACGCACGATCTCACCATTCAGGCCCGGCTCGATGACCTCGCTGGCACCCAGGGCGTTGATCGTCGTCACAACCGCCAAGCCGGCGCTGGCAGCTTCGCCAATCGCCAGGGGGAAGGCGTCGTAACGGGTGGGAAGGACGAACAGGTCGTATTCCTGCAGCAGATCCTTGGCACTGAGGCTTGGATCATTGCGGACCAGCCGTATGCCTGGGGGCAGTTCCACCTGACTCTGGGTCATGATGGTCAGCTCGACTGCCGGGCCCTGGTGGGCGCGGAACCAGCGCACCAGGGCATCGCCACCCTTGCGGTAGAAATCGCCGCCCACGAAAAGTATCCGTAATGGCGAGTTCGCCCGATGCGGAGCAGGAACCGTTCCGCACACGTCGAATGGCATCTTTATCCGGTGAACGCGCTCCGGCGGTACCCCATAGTCGTTGATGAAGGATCGCTGGGCCGCGGCGGTGTAGGTGATGATCCCGGTAACGCTCGTGAACAGCCATGCGTGGAGGCGGGTGAGCCAGGTGGGCGAAATACGCGCACCGGTGATCGGCTCATACAGCTTGCGGTTCCAGTCGGCGACAATGTAGGCACGGGCGCCACGCAGGAAGGGCAGGGCGAAGAGCGCAGGGCTTATCTGCTGGAACAGCAGCGTCCGCTGTTCTGTCCGAGCGGTGTGACAAACGCGGCGCAGTTCCGGCATCTGCTGCAATCGATAAAGGATTCGCCGCAAGCGCGACAATGCCGGACCCTGGCCGGGTGCTTCCCGGGGTGAAAAAACATGATGCTTAACCTGGGCACGCCCCTTGAGCATGGCCAGGAAATTGTTCTGCAGGGTGACGCTGCCGTAATCGACCGGAAAGGTCACCAGGGTGATCATGGGTTGCATGGGCCGAACCTCCTGCAAGCTCATCTCAAAGCGAGGGTTTGGCCCCCGGCTCGAGTCG
>JAUVYN010000111.1 GCA_030603065.1 Pseudomonas sp. | reverse complement strand
AGGGTCTGCAGGCAGGCCTGCCCGGGCTCATCCTGCTGATCCATCCAGCGCCGTACCTGCTGGCTGAGCGCCTCGGGGTTCTTCCAGTTGACGTTGACCCAGCCCAGCGCGTCGCCCTGTAAGGCATAGCAGTGCTGGCGCCAGTAGTCGCGTACCACTTCGGCAAAGAGGTCACTGTGGTCCGTTTCCAGGCTCTGCTCGAACAGACTGCCGCTATCGAAGGCATGTTCGCGGAGCATGCGCTGACACCAGCTGTGAATGGTCGATACCGCCGCCTGGTCCATCCACTGGGCAGCAATATCGAGCTTGCGCGCGCAGGCTGCATGGTCGATCGGGTCTATGTCGGCGAGTAGGCCCTGCAGAATCGGGTCCGCCTGCTCCAGCTCGCCACGAAAGGCCTGGGCCGCCTCCACCAGCCGCGCGCGGATGCGGTCACGCAGCTCCTGGGTGGCGGCATCGGTGAAGGTCACCACCAGAATATCTGGCGGCAGCAACTCGCGGCCGAAGCCGGCCTCGCCGCCGTGACCAAGTACCAGACGCAGATACAGCGCGGAAATGGTGAAGGTCTTGCCGGTACCGGCGCTGGCTTCGATCAGTCGGCTGCCACGTAGCGGACAGGTGAGCGCCAGTGGTTTTTGTGCCTGATTCATGCCTCGCCCTCCCCGGCCTGGGTCATCCGAATCAGCTCATCCTGCCAGTGCCGAATCAGCCCCTGATACAACACCTGTGCCCAGGCTTCGAGCTCACCACTGCGGGTAAGGCTTGCATAGTCCGGATAGCTGCGCTGCAGTGCCAGGCTTCGATGCAGCTCGCCATCGGAAAAATCCGAGCCTTCGTAGCAGGCTCTGGCCTTGCCCTCTGCCTGCTCCTCCCTGGCCGTCAGCAGCACCAGCGCGGTTTGCGCAGCCACCGGCAGCGGCCGCCGCAAACCTTCCTGCCTGGCCTCGAGCCAGGCACGGGCGATGACCCGGGCCTGCTCTGCTGGCAGGGGCTCAAGGATCACGGTAGCGTCGGCGCCGACCACGCAGGTGGTCAGGGGCTTGCCGCTGGCTGCGGCGATTACATGCACACACCAGTCGCCGAGCAGGCTGCGCCAGCGCGGACTTTTGTCCTTGACCAGCCGGCCCGGAGTCAGCACAACCCGCGCCAGAGCGCACGGCTCCGAGCCATGGCGCAGACCTGAAAGCCAGTCCTGCAGCGCCATGCCGGGTACCTCGATGGCCAGCGGTAGCGGCTGTTCCAGCGCCTGATCCCAGCGCTCGAGCAGAGCCGCGTAGCGCTGCAGCTGGTCGGTCAGGGGCTCGAGTAGCCGTGACCGGGCCAACTCGCCAAAACCGGCCAGGGGCAACTCGCCCCGTGCGGCCAGACGCTGGCCAGCCTGCTCCAGGCGCTTCAGCCAGCTGTCCTGGGGGCCGCTGACGGCCTGTTGCAACAGCCACTGGCCAAGCTGGTAGCTGTCCAGGCCATTCAGGCTGAAGAGCTCATCGTCGCCTGTCTCCTCCTCCTGTTCGGCCAGATATACCTTGAGGCGCACGGCGAAGAAGTGCTCCGCCGGATTGCGCAGGAACCGCTGCAGCGTCAGCAGATCGATCGGCACTTCGCCTTCGGCCGGCTCCAGGGGTGTGTCGAGCTGCCGCTCGCCGGCTCCCTCGTGCAGTGCGCGCCACTCGCCGGCATAGCTGAAGAGGGGGCTGGCCGGGTCGAAGTAGCGCCGGCTGAAGGGTTGCAGCGGGTGTTCGGTGGTCAGCGCGTCGAGCAGGTCCCTTTCCCCTTCGGCAGTCCAGCCGGCCGCCAGATGATCGCGCAACTGGCCGACCAGCACCGACGGCGGGCGCTCGCTGTTGTCGCGAATGCTACGGCCGACCCAGCTGATGCTCAGCCCGTCCCGCGCCGAGAGCAGCGCCTCGAGAAGCAGGTAGCGGTCGTCTTCACGCCGGGAGCGATCGCCTGGGCGGTAGTCCTGCCCCATCAGGTCGAAGTCCAGCGGCGGCCTGGCACGCGGGTAATCGCCGTCGTTCATCCCCAATAGGCAGATCTGCCGAAAGGGAATCGCCCGCATCGGCATCAGTGTGCAAATGTTCACCGCGCCGGCCAGAAAGCGTTGGCTGAGCGAATCCTGGCCGACACCCGCCAACCAGGATTCGGCGACCACGGTGAGCGGTAGTGCTTCGCTGAGACCAACGCCGTCGCAAAGCTCGAGCCAGTGTTCCAGGCCGTCCTGCAATTGTGCCAGCAGCAATTGGTCGCGCTCGCCCTGCGGCTCGAAGAAATCCGTGAGTAAACGGCGCAGCCGCTCGCCCCACTGATTCGGCGACGCTGGTGTCGCCAGCGCCTGTTCATGTTTATCGAGCTGCTCCAGCAGGCGGCTCAGGGGCCCGACCAGCGCCGCATCCAGCCCGCCAATTTCGTCATAGGGCTCGATGCCGGCCCAGGCCGATCCGCTGCCCGCTGCGTAACCGAGCAGCATGCGGCGCAGGCCGAAGCGCCAGCTGTTGCTATCCAGCCCGGCGGGCAGACCCTGCTGCTCCCGCCGCTGCTGGTCCAGACCCCAGCGGATGCCCGCGCCCTCGATCCAGCGGCGCAGTGTTGGCAGATCGGTCTCGTTCAGGCCAAAACGCCCGCGCAGGGCAGGTACATCGAGCAGATCCAGCACCTCACTGACCGGCAGGCGACTGTCGGGCAAGCCGAGCAGGTGCTCCAGTGCGATCAGCAACGGTTCCCGCCCGCGCTGGCCCTGGTCGGCCAGGGTGAAGGGAATGTGCCGAGGGTCTTCCGCCGGGTACTGACCGAACACCGCCTGTACGTGGGGGGCGTAGGAGTTCACGTCCGGTACCATGACGATAACGTCGCGCGGCCGCAGCGTCGGGTCCCGGTCGAAGGCATCGAGCAGCTGATCATGCAGCACCTCGACCTCGCGCTGGGCGCTGTGCGCCAGCTGAAAACGCAGCGAGCGGTCCTGCGCCACCTTCACCGCCGGCCAGCGTGCGCGAGTTTCGGCAAGCGGGCGGAGCTCAAGGACATCCTGTTGCAGCTGCTCGAGCAGGGTATTACCTGGTGGCGCCTCGAACAGATCGACCCGGCCTCCGTTGATCCGCGCGAAGCGCGACTCGTAGCTGCCGCGCTGGTCATGCTCATCGAGCAGGTTGATGTAGTCGCGCCCCTGCTTACCCCAGGCAGCCAGTAGCGGATGGGCGTGCTGATGCAGCAGGGACTCGTCGAGCTGCAGCGGTGTACCGGGCTTGCGCTGCTGGCGCAGGTACTGGTGGCGCAACAGGTCCTGGTCGGCAACGATATCGCCCCAGTGGTACTGACAGGGGTTGAGCACCGCCAGCAGTACCTGGCTGTAGCGCCCCATGGCAGCCAGGGCTTCGAGCATCTGCGCCGGTAACGAGGAAATTCCGAACACCACCACCCGGCGCGGCATCGTGGCGGGGCGCTGATCGCAGTCGAGCAATGCATCGACGAAGCGCGGATGAATCCCCGCGCGGCTGTCGGCCAGGCGCTCGGCACCGACGTCCGCCAGCACTGCCCGCCACAGCGCCGGCTGCCAGCGCTCGGCCTCCCCCAGCTCGTGCAGGCCTTTTCGCGCCAGGCCGATCCGGTCATGCCCGGCGGCCCAGTCGTTGAGCCAGTCGGCGCGGTACACCTGATACTGATCGAACAGATCGGCAAGGCGCTCGGCCAGCTGATAGCGCTTGCGGCAGTCCTGGTCATCGGCCAGAAAGCGCTCCAGCGGCGCAAAGACGGGCTGCTTCAGTAGCGCCGGTAGTAGCCGCATCAGCCGCCAGGTCAAAGGCTCCTTGTCCAGAGGTGAGGTTTCCGGCACCGCCTCGTGTCCCAGTACGCCGCGGTACAGATCCCAGAGAAAGCGCGCCGGCAGCTGCACGTCCACCGCCGCCGCGATGCCACAGCCGCCATCTTCGGGGTCCATCGCCAGCGCCATGCGCAGCCACTGGGCGATGCCATTGCTCTGCACCAGCATGATCTCGTTTTCCAGCGGCCCAAGCGGATGCGCGCGCAGCCAGTCCACCACCAGCTCGCGCAGCGTTTCCAGGCGATTGCCGTGGATGATCATCAGGCCGGGGTCGAGGCTGGCAGCGTCCTGCATGGACTTCTCCGAACGAGGGTTGACTGGCAATAGTATCAGCCCGAACCGCGACAGTACGCGACGCGCTTGCACTTTGCCGCAGCGGAACTTCCGAGTGGGTCCTGAGTCTTTTCCCAATGGTGCTTCCCAGCTGTAAAGCGCCCGACACCGCTCCCTGTGGAGCTACAGGATTGCTTGCCAAAGGACTCATCATGCTGCGCTCTCTCTGCCTCGCATTGTCGCTCTCGGTCTCGCTGCCGATCCTGGCGAACCCGGCGGATCACCCCCTTTTCGAGCGTTTTCCCAACGCGACGGTGACCAACTCCCTGGAGGTAGCGCACGAGCGCTTCCTGCTACCACGGGCTCTTCCCCCTGCGTCGGCCAGCCTCGACTTTCCGACCAAGGCCGTGGTCGGCGACCTGTTACGCCACAGCTACCGTGTCGAAGGGGCCTCCACGCTCAAGCTCTACGAGAACTACCGGGCGGCCATGGAGGAGGCGAATCTCGACATAGCCTTCCAGTGCGGCCCCGAGGACTGCGGAAACCAGCGCCAGGTCCAGGCCCTGGGAGCACACATCGCGGTCACCGGCAACATCTTCAACTTCTGGCGAAACCCCTACTATCTGCTTGGCGTATCTCCGGATGAAGGCCTGCATATTGCGGTGTTCATCGGCGGCCACGATGGCGACGTGGCCATTCAGCAGGTTGTGGTGACCCGCAGCGATCCACGGCTGGACCTGATCGAGATCGACCTTGCCTATCTGAACCGGCGTATCGACAGCGATACCGCCGAGATCCCGCAGCTCAGCGCAGAGGAGCGCGCCCGGGACCACGCCCTGCTTTCCCGCTACCCGGGTGCACGCATCCGTGAACGCCGCCATCGCGAGTACGAACGTTTCGTGTTACCGCTGGAGCCGGTCCAGGCCCATCAACGAGAAGACAGCTTCCGCCGCGAAGATCTGGTTGGCGACCTCACTCAGCACTTCTACGAGCTCGAACAGGTTTCGACCCTCAAGGTGTACGAAAACTACAAGAATGCCCTTAGCAGCGCGGACTTCGAGATTCTCTTCGAATGTGCGCTAGACGCCTGCGGCAGTTCCGCCGATGTGCGCGCCCTGGGTGGCCGACTGGCGACCACCGGCAACGTCTTCAACTTCCACCGAACTCCCTACTACCTGGCCGCTCGGCGCATGACGGTCGAAGGCCCGGCCTACGTCGCACTTTTCATCGGCGGCTACAACCAGGATGTGGCGGTGCAACAGGTAGTGGTGGAAACCCGCGACATTGCCGCGAACCTCATCGAGGTCAATGCGGACCTGCTTCACCGGGAGCTGCAGGATAGCGGACGGGTTTCACTGTACGGTATCCAGTTCGACACCAATCGCTCGGACATCAGGCCGGAGTCGAAGGAAGCCCTGGATTCACTCGCGGAGCTGCTCAGGGAGCATTCGGAGCTGCAGCTCTACGTCGTCGGCCATACCGATGATGTGGGCGCGGTGGACTACAACCGTGAGCTGTCTTCCGCGCGGGCCAAGGCGGTTGTCGATCTACTGGTCAGTGATTACGGAATAAGCGCTTCGCGCCTACATTCGGCCGGGGTCGGCCCCTTCGCGCCGACGGCGAGCAATGCGACCGAAGAAGGACGTGCCCTCAATCGACAGGTGGAACTGGTGACGCGACAGCCATGAAGCGGGAGAGCGGCAACCGTCACGGTCGGGCAGTGACGGTTGCCTTGCAGATCAGAATGTCAGCAGGCGTTCGCCCTGCTCATCCTTGATGAAGGTGGGCAGTCCCATCTCGTTGAGCAGGTTGATGAAAGGCTTGGGCGGTAGCTCTTCGACGTTGACCATCTTCTGCACATCCCACTCGCCGCGGGCGATCAGCAGCGCCGCCGCGACCGGTGGCACACCAGCGGTATACGAAATGCCCTGGCTGCCGACCTCCTGATACGCCTCGGCGTGGTCGGCCACGTTGTAAATGAATACCTCACGGTCCAGCCCGTTCTTCCGGCCCTTGACCAGATCACCGATACAGGTTTTACCGACGTAATCCGGCGCGAGCGAAGACGGATCCGGCAATACCGCCTTGACCACCTTCAGCGGCACCACCTCCAGGCCTTCGGCTGTAGTGACCGGCTGCTCGGAGAGCAGGCCCAGGTTTTTCAGCACCGTGAACACATTGATGTAATGCTCACCGAATCCCATCCAGAAACGGATAGTCGGAACATTTAGATTCTGCGAAAGCGAGTGCAGCTCGTCATGCCCGGTCATGTAGCTGGTCTGCTCGCCGACCACCGGCAGATCGTCAGTGCGCTTGACCTCGAACATCTGGTTCTGCACCCATTCGTTGTTCTGCCAGGACCAGACGCGTCCGGTGAACTCGCGGAAATTGATTTCCGGGTCGAAGTTGGTGGCGAAATAGCGGCCGTGGCTACCTGCGTTGATGTCGATGATGTCGATCTCATCGACACTGTCGAAATACTCGTTCACGGCCAGGGCCGCGTAGGCATTGACCACGCCAGGATCGAAGCCGACGCCGAGAATCGCTGTGACGCCCCTCTCCGCACAGGCCTCGCGACGCTTCCACTCGTAATTGGCATACCAGGGCGGCGTTTCGCAGATCTTGTCCTGCTCTTCGTGGATAGCGGTGTCGAGGTATGCCGCTCCGGTTTCGATGCAGGCCTGCAATACGGACATGTTGACGAAGGACGATCCGACATTGATCACCAGCTGCGCCTGGGTCTTCGTAATCAGCGCTTTGGTCGCCTCGATATCCAGGGCATTCAGCGCATGGGCTTGCAGCTCACCGGCAACCTTCAGACTACCCTTTTCCCGCACGCTGTCGACGATCTGCTGACATTTCTCGACAGTACGCGAGGCGATATGGATGGCGCCCAGTTCGTCGTTGTAGTTCGCACACTTGTGCGCCACGACCTGAGCAACCCCACCGGCACCAATAATCAGAACGTTTTTCTTCATGTCTCTTCCTCGAAACGCCTCCTTGGAAAAGGCTGGATTAAGGCCTCAGGAGAGGCCGTTCACAAAGTCATCGAATCCGAATTCACGGACCAGTTCAACCCGCCCGTCCAGTTCACGCACCGCAATGGACGGCATTTTCACACCATTGAACCAGTTCTTCTTGACCATTGTATAACCGGCAGCATCGACAAAGGACAGCCGATCCCCTACCGCCAGCTCGCGATCGAACTGGAACTCGCCAAAAATATCGCCAGCCAGACAGGACTTGCCGCAGACCATGTAGCTGTGCGGACCATCACAGGGCGCCATCTTGGCCGACTGTCGATAGATAAGCAGATCGAGCATGTGCGCCTCGATGGAGCTGTCCACGATTGCAAGCTGCTTACCGTTGTACAGGGTGTCCAGCACGCTGACTTCGAGCGTGGTACTCATGGTGATCGCCGCTTCGCCGGGCTCGAGGTAGACCTGCACGCCGTACTTTTCCGAAAAAGCCCTGAGACGTGCGCAGAAGCGATCGATTGGATAGCCTTCACCGGTGAAATGGATCCCGCCGCCCAGACTCACCCACTCGACGCGCTCGAGCAGGTTGCCAAAGCGCTCCTCGATCTGCCCGAGCATGCGATCGAACAGGTCGAAGTCACTGTTCTCGCAGTTGTTGTGGATCATGAAGCCGGAGATCTGATCGATCACCTCCATGACCTTGTCCGCGTCCCACTCGCCAAGCCGGCTGAATGGTCGCGACGGGTCGGCAATGATGAACTCGGAACTGCTTACCTGCGGATTCAGCCGCAATCCACGCACGTGCGAAGCCGAAGCCCCAGCGAAGCGCTGCAGCTGGCCGATGGAGTTGAAAATGATCTTGTCCGAATGTGCGAGCACCTCGGCGATTTCGTCGTCGCTGTAGGCCACGCTGTAGGCATGGGTTTCACCGCCGAACTTGAGCTTGCCGAGTTTCACCTCATACAGAGAGGACGAAGTAGTGCCGTCCATGTACTGGCTCATCAGGTCAAATACTGACCAGGTGGCAAAACACTTGAGCGCGAGCAGCGCCTTCGCACCGGATTGCTCGCGGACGTAGGCAATCTTCTGCATGTTACTCAGAAGCTTGCTCTTGTCGATCAGGTAATACGGCGTTTGGAGCATGGCTGCACCCTCTGGTCGGCATTGAAAAGGCACGAAAAACCCGGCGTTTTCGAGAGCGCGCGATTATAGAGGAAAGGGGGGCAGGCTTCGAGAGAAATGATGTGACAGCTGATGGCGCTGAGCCAGATCACCAGCGAAGCCCCGCATCGTCAGAAGCGGGGCCGTACGACAGGATCAGAAGTTGTAGCGCAGGCCAACGGAGGCAAAGTCCACGTCATATTCGTCGCCTACGTCACGATAACGCTCGTATTCGGCTACCAGCTCAACGGCTGGGGTGAACGCATATGACGCACCAACGCCGAACGAAGTAATCCATTCATTGGCGCTGTCACTGGCGCGGAAAGAGAACGTCTCGCCTTCGAAGGTAAGGGCTTCAGTATAACGTGCTTCGGTCTTAAGTTTGTGGTAACCGATCTTGCCGAAAAGCTTGAAACGATCGAAGGGAAGCGTCCCCACGAGGTTTGCGCCGAAACCATCGGTGCCAGCTGACGCGCGCAGACTACCAGTCAAATCCTCGTTTCTGCCTACAGCCTTGTAAGCGATTTCACCCAGATCCAAATACTGAAACTCCAGCGCAACGTGCTGGTTCAGTTGGATACCTGCGCCGATTTTGAAAGCGGAATCCTTTTTGTCGAAAGAGCTTCGTCCTTCGAGATCTAATTCGAATGCAACATCATCGGCTATTTCATCCAATGCGCGGCCAAAACGGGAGGCATCTGCATCAGACTGACCAATGTTAGCGAAAAGATAACCATTCGGGCTGGCAGCCTGGGCGCCGGCGACCATGGAACCGGCAACTACGAGGGCGAGAAGCGACTTCTTGATCATATCCTTACTCCGTTTCTATTTTTTCTAGGCAGCCTGTTGGCAGCTTTTC
>JAUVYN010000109.1 GCA_030603065.1 Pseudomonas sp. | reverse complement strand
AAGTACATGTCCTGTCTGGGACGACGTCTCTCTTGCGGAGTTCGCCGTAAGGTGTCGCGAGTTGTTGCGGATCATATGGTCGACTGGGCGGGCAGGATGGTGACCAGCCGGAGACCCGCTAGTCCGCCAGCAGAGAATAGTCCTGACCTCAGAAAGCGAGCATACGCTCTTTGCGGCTTGGGGGAGAGTCGGCCGATACGAATGCTTTCGCGATGATTCCCTCAACGTACTCCTGCTTTCGCCTTTAACCAAAAGCTACCAACTTGGGGATAACTCACGTTCGCAGAGTTGATATGGTTGACAATCTAGGCCATTGCCGGGTCCGGATGCTCGCTTCGCGAGCCACTGTACGCTTCCTGAAAGGGCCTGGTTAGCGTATACAAGCGGGTCTCACGAGGCATTCGAAAATGGAAGAATCGGTTATGAGTGACCCGCTCGTTCATCAGCCTGCAACGCGGCGCGAGTGGCTTGGTCTGGCGGTCCTGGTGCTGCCGACTCTGCTGCTGGCGCTGGACATGACGGTACTGCATCTGGCGGCGCCACACCTGAGCGCAGATCTTCAGCCAACCAGTTCGCAGCTTCTGTGGATCCTGGATATCTACGGGTTCATGGTCGCCGGCTTTCTGATCCTGATGGGGTCGTTGGGCGATAGAATCGGGCGCAGGAAACTGCTGCTCATCGGCGCGCTGGCCTTCGGTCTAGCCTCCGTTGCCGCCGCCTTTGCGACCTCCGCGGGTATGCTGGTGCTGACGCGAGCGCTGCTCGGCATAGCAGGCGCCACGCTCATGCCGTCGACGCTTTCCCTGATCAGAAACATGTTCCACGATCCCAACGAGCGGACCTTGGCGATCACCATCTGGATGACCGGCTTTATCGTCGGTAGCGCCATCGGCCCGCTGGTGGGCGGGGCAATGCTGCAGTTTTTTTGGTGGGGTTCGGTGTTCCTGCTCGCCGTGCCGGTCATGCTTCTACTGCTTTTGGTTGGTCCTTTTCTTCTACCCGAGTTCCGTGACGAGCAGGCCGGGAGGCTGGATATTGCCAGCGCGTTGCTCTGCGTGAGCGCGTTGTTACTTGTCATCTACGGCATGAAGGACAGCGCCCGTGATGGGCTGAGTCTGCTGGCAAGCCTTTCCGTCCTGGGTGGGCTGGCTCTTGGCATGCAGTTCGTGAGGCGGCAGCGCCAGTTGAAGGACCCGATGTTCGACATGAGCCTGTTTCGTCGACGGTCCTTTTCTGTCTCGGTGACGGCAATGCTCCTTTCGATACTCGCTCTGTCAGGTGCCTGGCTGATGATTTTCCAGTACCTGCAGGGGGTAGCGGGACTAACGGCACTTCAGGCTGGGCTGGTCATGCTGCCCGCGGCGCTGGTGCAGACTGCAGCTTCGCTTCTCGTGCCGCGGGTTGCGAGACTGTTTGCCCCAGGACGCTTCGTCAGCGCTGGACTTCTGCTCGCGGTCGTTGGATTGCTCTCGCTCCTGTTGATACAGGGGCGCGACGGCATCGGCCTGATGGTCATCGGCACCATTTTGCTGGGCGTCGGCGTCATGCCGATGATGATCCTCGGGACCGACCTGGTCGTCAGTTCCGTCCCGCCGGAGAAAACTGGCGCCGCCGCAGCGACTTCCGAAACGGCAACCGAGCTCGGCATGGCAATGGGCATAGCAGTGATTGGCAGCATTGGCTCCGCCGTGTACCGGCGCCATATGGCTGCGAACATGCCAGATGGCCTGACTACAGAGCAAATGGAAGTCATTAGTGACACCCTTGGCGGGGCCCTGGCCACAGCACGCGAGCTGCCCCCTGATATTGCTGAACCGCTGCTGGTGGCGGTTCAGGGTGCTTTTGCCGAGGCTCTCCATGCCAACGTACTTGTTGGCGCGGGGATCATGGCGTTGACAGCGTTGCTCACCTGGACCTGTCTGCGTGAAGCCAAGCTTGTCGAGGGTGCTCATTGAAGCTCGCCTAGCCGAACTATATTTGGCGGGCTCAAAGCCAGTACTTTAGTACTGGGTGTATCAAGGATGGTGGCGCTCAGCCGACATTATTGCGGTACGAATTCGCCTTTCCATTCCCCCGAGACACGCCCAACAATGTTCAACAGCAAACTCAAAAAAGAACTGGCTGTACTACGCGAAGAAATCGCTATCAACCGTCAGATCAAGGAGTCGATCTACCGGGAAATGATGGTTCTCGAGGTCGATCCGCAGGGTGTAGTGATGCACGCCAACACGCTTTTTCTTCGTGAAATGGGCTATCGTCTCGAGGACGTCGTAGGGCGGACGCTGGAAAGCTTTTTTACGGATACCTTTCGGCGTGAGCCGAATTACACGAAGCTGAAGAACGCGCTGCAGCGTGCTGATCATCTAAATGGCGCCTTTCGCCTTCTGCAAGCTGATGGTAAAGAGGCCTGGCTGCGGCTGATCTGGCAGCCGATCAAATCGACTGATGGCCGCGTTCGTCACTTTACGCTTTGCGCGAACAACCTGACTCGTACCATCTCCACTTCGCGCGAACAGGAAACCATCATAGACGCGCTTCGTCGCTCCACGGCCGTCATCGAATTTGATCTCGGCGGGCACGTGCTGGATGCCAATGAGCGATTCCTTGAGGGCACGGGGTATCGGCTTGAACAGATCAAGGGAAAGCACCATCGGATGTTCTGCGATAGGGAAGAAGCCGAATCTGCGCTTTACCGCGAGCGGTGGGAGCGGCTCAACCGCGGGGAATACATCGCCGGCCGATTCAAGCGGGTTGACGCGTTTGGGCGCATCCTTTGGCTCGAGGCTTCATACAATCCGGTTTTTGACGCCTACGGAAAGCTTTACAAAATCATCAAGTTCGCCACGGTAATCACCGACCAGGTGAACCGTGAAGCGGCTGTCGCTGAAGCGGCGACCATTGCCTACAGCACCTCACAGCAAACCGATCTGAGTGCCCAGCAGGGGGCCGAGGTGGTGCAGCAGACTGTTGACGTCATGCGGAAGATCGCCGTGCAGCTGAAAGATGCCTCGGACGGCATCGAGGCACTGGACAAGCAGTCGCAGCTTATCAGCACCATCCTCAAGACCATCAGTGCCATCGCTGATCAGACCAACCTGTTGGCCTTGAACGCCGCGATCGAGGCAGCACGTGCAGGCGATCAGGGGCGCGGGTTTGCGGTGGTGGCAGACGAAGTACGACAACTCGCCGCGCGTACCAGCAAGGCGGCGGAAGAAATCGTCGGTGTGGTTGAAAAGAATCAGGATCTGGCGCAGGCGGCAGTGCGCAGCATGTCCGCAAGCCGAAGCCAGGCCGAAAGCGGACTGGAGTTCGCCAACCAGGCAGGGGCGGTGATACTCGAGATTCAGGATGGAGCACAGCGAGTAGTAAATGCGGTGGGCCAGTTCGCCAGCCAGCTCAAGACCTGACCGTGTCCGCCCAAGGGGGGGCGGACGACTAGGCGTGCTAGACCGGCCCGAAAGCGCTTTGTGTTTCGGGCTCGGTATGGATCCGTGCGATGAAGGCCTGCGCGGCCGGAGAAAGGCCATGCCCCTTGCGGCTTACCAGGCCGTAGGCCGAATGTTGAGTGATGACTGCCGACAGGCTGGGAAGCTCAACCACCTGACCTGAAACGGTAGCTTGCATGAGGGCGTCCGAGGGAGCCATCAGCAGTGCGTCGCTGTACTGAACCAACCCCAGCAGAAAAGCGAAATTATCGCACTGGATGCTTAGCGCCTGGTCTCGGCCTGTGTCGCGTCGTATGCCCCTGGCAACGATTTCGGGCAGATGGGTTCCTGCCAGAGGATATGCTGCGGCGTGCCTGAAATCGACCTTTGATGCGTGCAGCAGCGGGTGCCCTGGACGGCAAACCGCAATGACGCGCTGGACAGGCAGCGGGGTAATGTCGATATCGGGGTCGTTGTGCAGTTCCCGCACATCGGACACGAAAAGCTCTATGATTTCATCCTTGAGGTGCTGGCGTAAGGCCGTGTAGCTGTCTACCGTCACTTCTACCTGCAAGGCAGGATAGGCGTCGATCAGTTCGCCCATCGCTCGCGGGACCAGTGCGGCCGCCGGGAAGGGGCCGGCTCCGATGCGCAGGATTCCCGCTTCCAGATTGTCTACCTGCTTGACCGCTTCAACCAGTGCGTGGCTTGCGGCGAGCAATCGACGCGCGTGCTCCAGCACCATTTCTCCCTGCGCAGTCAGGCTGATCCGTCTGCTGTGACGGTTGACCAGAGTACAACCCAGGCTGGATTCGAGTGTCTGTATGCTGCGGCTCAGGGCCGGTTGGCTTAGGTGCAAGGCTACAGCCGCACGGGCATAGTTGCCGTGCGTGACCAGCGCGACGAAGTGCTTGAGCTGACGGAAATCAGGCATGCGCAGAATGCATCGGTTATCAAATAATATGTCATTGGATTTATGACTATACGCTTGGCAAAGTGATGCTTCAATCAGGCGAATTGGAGCCATAACAATGTCAAAACCTCTCCTGCTGGGAGTAGCCGTGCTGGGTATCGCGCTACCATTCGCCGCATTCTGCGGTCCGCAGCCCGCCACTCCTTTTACCATTGAAGCCAACGCTGCGGTACGCGATCAACTTGATCTGGCCGATCAGAGAACATTCGAGTCAGCCCGACGAGGCTTCATCGCTGCATTGCCCGGCGGCAAGGTAGTGGACGAAGAGGGTAGAATCGCCTGGGACATGGAGTCCTACGCGTTTCTCGAGCGCGAGCAGGCACCGAATACGGTTAACCCGAGCTTATGGCGCCAAGCGCGCTTGAACGCAATCCATGGGCTTTTCAAGGTAACCGAAGGGATCTTTCAGATCCGCGGGATGGATCTTGCGAACATGACCATCGTCGAGGGAAAGACCGGCCTGATAATCATCGATCCGCTGCTGACCCCTGCAACGGCAAGAGCAGGGCTGGAGCTTTACCTGCAGCATCGGCCAGACAGACCGGTGGTGGCGGTCATGTACACGCACTCGCATGCGGATCACTTCGGTGGAGTCAAAGGTGTTATCAGTCAGGCTGATGTGGATGAGGGACGGGTTCGGGTTTACGCCCCGGAAGGCTTTTTCGAGCACGCGGTGAGCGAGAACGTTATCGCCGGGAATGCCATGACTCGCCGCGCGTTCTATATGTACGGCACGGCGTTGCCAATAAGCGAAACAGGCCATGTCGACACGGGGCTCGGCAAGGGCCTCGCCAGCGGACCGCTCACCCTGATCGCGCCGACGGACGTGATCAGAGAAAACGGCCTCATGGAAATCGATGGCGTGCCAATCGAGTTTCACATGGCCCACGGCAGCGAAGCACCCGCCGAAATGATGATGTATTTTCCGCAGCAGCGGGTTTTCAATTCCGCGGAGGTCACCTCCCAGCACCTGCATAACGTATATACCTTGCGCGGCGCGGAAATCCGTGACGCCAGTCTATGGTCCCGTTACATAGATGAGGTGCTGGAACTGTACGGGCCAAGGACCGACATCCTCATCGCTCAGCACCACTGGCCAGAATGGACGCAGCAGGACGTTCAACGATTCCTGACGGTCCAGCGAGACTTGTACAAGTACATCCATGATCAGAGTGTGCGTCTGATGAATCATGGTTTCGGGCCGGGCGACATTGCCGACATGATCGAATTGCCAGAGTCCCTTGCCACGGAGTGGAGCGCCAGGGGTTACTACGGCACCGTAAGGCACAACGCCCGCGGTATCTACCAGAAGTACCTGGGCTGGTACGACGCCAACCCGGCGAACCTGAATCCGCTGCCACCGGCGGAACAGGCGCGGCGTACCATGCAGTACATGGGCGGCGTCGAGGCAGCCATAGCACGTGCTCGGGAGGATTACGCGGCTGGGCAGTATCGCTGGGTGGCATCGGTAATGAGCCAGGCCGTCTTCGCTGAGCCGGACAATCAGGAGGCCCGCAACCTGGCTGCCGATGCCATGGAGCAACTGGGTTACCAGGCCGAATCTGCCCCGTGGCGCGACGTATATCTCTCAGGCGCTCAGGATCTGCGTAGAGCCGCTCCCGCGGCGGCAGGCTCTAGAAGTGCGAGCCGGGCAGACATGCTGCAGGCATTGGATACCGGGATGATTTTCGACCTTTTCGCGGTGCGGCTCAATGGCCCCAAGGCCGCCGGCAAGCACATCGTTCTCAACTGGCAGTTCACTGACACTCAGGAGACGTACCGCACCAATCTGCAGAACGCGACGCTTACGTGGCTACCTGATCGGCAGTCGATGCATGCGGACGCAACTGTACGTCTGTCGCGTGCCGTGTTGAATGAGGTGTTGCTGCAGCGGACCACCTTTCCGGAAGCGATTCGGGAAGGAAGCATAGCGATCGAGGGTGACCCAGCGAGGCTCTTCGAACTGTTGGGCCTGCTGGACGAGTTCAAGCCTGATTTTCCATTGATAGAGCCACAACGGCGTTGACCGGTGCTCCGCGGCGTCGGATGATAATGGCGCTATGAGTCCATAGTGCCTTCCATCTCTCGCAAAAGGAATTGATCATGCGCTCGTTGTTCATGCCGATCCTGGTCGCTTTGCTTGCTTCACTGGCTTTTTCCTCGGCTGCATTGGCCGAGGATTACTATGTGGATATCACCAACAAAACCGGCTACACCATCATGCACGTCTACATCAGTCCAGAAAGTTCCACAGAGTGGGAAGAGGATGTGCTCGGCAAGGAGGTGTTGCGCAACCACAAGGCGAAGCGGGTGAATCTGAAGGGTTATTCCAGTCCAATTTTCGATATTCGCCTGGTTGATGAGGACGGCGACACCTATACCTTTTGGAAGGTCGACGTTTCGCGGGACGATCTTGTCGTGACCCTGGATGATGTCGATTGAGTGCTCTGCAGAGAGCCGAGGCGTCAGGGCGTGGCCACCTGCAGCAATCGAATCTCGATTTCATCATCGATGTTGACGGTGGCCGCCGCAGGGCCGGGCTGTGCGCGTGCAGGCAAGAGGCTGTACACCCCTGACGTCAGCAAGATGCCCAGAACTACGCCCGCTGCGAGCGCAGGCCACTGGCGCTGTCGGCCACGGCGCCGATCGGACTGGATCTTTTCTACAAGGTGGCGCACCTCCGAGCGAAAGCTCGATTGCATTCGACGGGCCTGAGCCTCGAACAGTGGTTTGAGCAGCGCTATCAGTTCGTCGTCTGCCGCCTGACGCTTCAGGGCTGCGATCTCGGGAGTGTTGGTAGGGTAGCTGGCGTGATCCAGGTTCGGGGCGATCTGGGCGCCATTATCTGCCTGGGTCTCGATTGCGTCGCCGTTGGCCGGCCCCCCTGGCTCCTCCGCAACCACCAGCGCTGTGGCCTCAGGTTCTTCGAGCAGATGCAAGGAATCAAGCACGGATTCCAGATCGCTCGAATCGATCTGCTTGGGCAGGACGCCTGCTGCACCTAGAGCGCGGGCCTGAGCGAGATAGATCTCACCGCCTTCCTTGGAGGTGAACATGACTATGGGTATCAGGTCGGTAGCAGGATTCCCCTTGATTATGCGTACCGCCTGCAGCCCGTCCATGCCGGGCATCATGTGGTCCATGAAAATGGCATGCGGCCTGTTGTAAAGAAGGTATTGCAGCGCGTCTTCGGCAGACTCTACCTCGTCCACCGTCAGGCCATGCTGCTTCAGCTGCCGCTTGAGGACGTGACGTGCCGAGCGAGAATCATCCACGATAAGAACGCGTTTGGAACCCATGCCTGTTTTCCTCCTGATGCTGGTTGTTTCCAAGGAGACGAGCATAGGTAAGCGGGAAGAAATCGGCAGCATTGCTGCGTGGAACTGTGATCCGGTTTGCAGGAAATCATGTCGGGCGCGCCCTTTGAAGGGGTGCGCCCGATGAGTGATTATCGAAGCCCCATGCAGTTGGCGTAGAAGGTGGTGGTAGCTGGCCAGTCCGAGAATATGCCAATCACGCCCACTTGCCGAGCAAGCACGTCGATGACGGTGAGCATGTCTCCGTCGTTGTCGATGGCATCCGAAACCGTCTGGTAATACCAGCCGCCACCATCTGCCAGGGGCCCGCTGCGCTCGACGGTCCAGGCGATCAGCTTCAGGCCGGCTGCCCGCGCGTTGCGCGCGTAATCGGACGGGACAATCTGGCCTTCGGCGTTCAGCTCGATCATTTTCCACATCGCGGGCGCCAGCACCTGCACACCCTGGCGCCTGAGGTCTTCCATGTGGGCGAGTGAGGAGGTGTCCGGGGTCAGCGGGGACTGATCCAGGTACACGGCCTGCTTTCCGAATTCGGGCATTTCTCTGACCCAGAACAGAACGTCGGAGAGCTGAAAGGACTGCGGCCAGACGTGCCGAGGGTCCACTCCGGCATCGATGTAATCCTGGATCATCTGTCTGGCATACTCCTGTTGGCTGTACTCACCGTCAAACGGCATCGGCACCACTGGAGTCTTGAGCTCAGGGGTGAACTTCACACCCAGAGCCTGGAACAGCTCAATACTCTCCCTATGACTGAGGAGGGTACCGCGGCTGGCGTAAAGATCGGTTCGCCAGTTGGCCGTACCACCCAGATACTCCTCAGGTGTCGTTGCCATCGGGTTGTAGGCGTCCATCTTGCCTTCCAGCGTCTTGAACTCGGCAAGGGTGATGTCGCTGGTACGGCATTCGGCTCGAGCGGGTGTTCCGTTGGCCGGGTCGGCAGGTACGAAGGGCTGTGTGCATTTTGCATTGAGCTCGGGGATGGCGACGATGTTGGTGGTCGTATGCAGGTCATCCTGCGCATGCCGGCACACGAGTTGGCGGTCCTTGGTGAAGGCAACGTCGCATTCGAGTATGCCTGCGCCCATGCGCGCCGCGGCAACATAGGACTCCATGGTGTGCTCGGGAAACTGCAGAGGCGCGCCGCGATGTCCGATGGAGAAGTCAGAGGCTTTCATTCTTTCGGTCCGACAGGCCTGCAATCGGCTTTTCAACGGGCCTTCGTCCATGTCATCCACCAGCCAGAAGGGGCGCGGGCCGAGATGGACCTCTGCACCGGGCTTGTTACCTCTATGACGCAGGTGGTGCAGCTTGTTCTGAAGCTTGACGGGACCTGGCGCATCTCGCCGATCGTGTTCGTATCCGTTGCTGGCAGTGGCGGGCAGTGCGGCGGGTGGCAGTGCGAAAAGCAAACTACCGACGAGC
>JAUVYN010000119.1 GCA_030603065.1 Pseudomonas sp. | reverse complement strand
CCGGTGCTCGATGATCTGGCGCTGGCGAGTACGCCGAGTGAGGTCAATAGCAACGCCAAGACGGGCGGGGCAGGGCCGGTGAAGGATGGCAACTGTCTGGACGGCTCGCTGGACAAGGACCGCGCGCCGCCGCCTCAGGGTCCCTTGACCACCAATCAGGGCGTACCGATTGCGGACAACCAGTCCTCCCTTAAGGCTGGCATCCGAGGGCCGGCGCTGCTCAAGGACTTTATTCTCCGCGAGAAGATCACCCACTTCGACCATGAGCGGATTCCAGAGCGCATCGTTCATGCCCGCGGTTCCGGAGCCCATGGTTACTTCGAGAGTTTCGACAATCTTGAACACCTGACCTGCGCGGCACCCTTTGCCGAGAAGGGCAAGCAGACGCCGGTGTTCGTGCGCTTTTCCACGGTGGCGGGGGAGCGGGGCTCCAAGGACACGGCGCGCGATGTGCGCGGCTTTGCCATCAAGTTCTATACCGACCAGGGCAATTGGGATCTGGTCGCCAACAACATGCCGGTGTTCTTCATTCAGGATGCGATCAAGTTCCCGGACCTGGTCCACGCGGTGAAGCCGGAGCCGCATCACGCCATGCCACAGGCGGCGTCGGCCCATGACACCTTCTGGGATTTCGTGTCGCTGATGCCGGAAAGTACCCACATGCTGATGTGGCAGATGTCCGACCGGGCGATTCCGCGCAGCTACCGGATGATGCAGGGCTTTGGGGTGCACACCTTCCGCTTCGTGACGCGGGATGGCAAGGCGACCTTCGTAAAGTTTCACCTGACGCCCAAGCTGGGCACCCATTCGCTGGTGTGGGACGAGGCCGTGAAGATCTCCGGCGCTGATCCCGATTTTCATCGCCGCGACCTGTGGGAGGCGATTGATGCCGGGGAGTATCCGGAATGGACCTTCGGAGTGCAGCTGATTCCCGAGGAGGATGCGGAGAAGTTCAGCTTCGATCTGCTGGATGCGACCAAGATCATTCCGGAGGAGCTGGTGCCGGTTACGCCGATCGGACGGCTGGTGCTCAACCGCAATCCGGACAACTTCTTTGCCGAGACCGAGCAGGTGGCGTTCTGCGCGGCCCATGTGATTCCAGGCATCGACTTTACCAATGACCCGCTGCTGGCCGGGCGCATCCATTCCTATCAGGACACTCAGCTGTCCCGTCTGGGTGGCCCGAACTTCCATGAGATTCCGATCAATCGGCCGGTGGTGCCGGTGAACAACAACCAGCGCGATGGCCTGCACCGGCAAACCATCAACCGCGGCAAGGTGGCCTATGAGCCCAACTCGCTGGGGGGCGGTTGCCCGTTCCAGGCAGGGGGCTCGGGATTCGTACCCTTCCCGGATCCGGTCTCCGGGGTGGAGCTGACCGGCAAGCCGGAGAAGTTTGCCGAGCACTACAACCAGGCCCGGCTGTTTTTCAACAGCCAGACACCGGCCGAGCAGAAGCACATCATCGACGCCTTTGCCTTCGAGCTGGGCAAGGTGACGGTACCTGCGGTGCGCGAGCGGACCGTATCGATGCTGCGTAACGTGACCGACGATCTGGCGGCGCCGGTGGCCAAGAAGCTTGGCATCAAGCAGCTGCCACCGCCCATGCCTCTGGCCACGGACACCGTATTCAAGCCGGAGGTGGAGAAATCCGACTTTCTGTCACTGCGATCATTCCCCGGCGAGGCAGGTATTCGTACCCGCAAGGTTGCCATTCTCTGCGAAGAGGGCGTCGATGGCGCCGCAGTGAAGGAAGTTGCCGAAGCGCTGATCGCCGAGGGGGCCGTGGTGCGTCTGGTCAGCTCCCGGCTGGGCGAGATTGCCGGTGTCGGCCTGTCCGTGGAGGCCGACACCACCTACGAGGCTTCGCCTTCGGTGGCCTTCGATGCGATGGTGCTACCTGGCGGCCAGGCCGCTGCGGATGCCCTGATGAAGAACGGAGAGGCACTGGGGTTTGTACGGACACTGTTCCGCCACAGCAAGCCCATGCTGGTGCTGGGCGAGGGCGCGCAGGTGCTGAAGAAGGCGGATATCGACCCGGCCGGGTCCTTCCCGGGGGTGCATGTCGTGGCAGTGGGGGGAAATGGAACCGCGGACTTCATCGCCTCCATGATCAAGCACCGGCATTTTGAGCGGGAGACCGATCCGCCGATGGTCTAAGGCAACAGCCGGGGCACATAGCCTCGGCCAATGACCGACAGCGGAGAAGCTCATGGGCAGTCCCTCGTTTGCAACGGCTGCCCTGTTGTGACTACGCTGCCAGCGACGGATTCAGGACGTTTCCCATCACCTTCCATCAACCGCTCGGGCGTACTGATACGTCATTGCGCCGAGCCAACACGAGGAACTGATATGCGAATCGACTTAACCGGCAAGACCGCCATCGTCACCGGATCAACTGCAGGCATCGGGTTTGCCATTGCCAAGGGGCTGGCGATATCAGGCGCCACTGTTGTCATCAACGGGCGCAAGCAGACAGGTGTGGACGAAGCATTGAGTAAGCTGAAGGACGCGCTGCCGAACGCTCAGGTGCGTGGCGTTGCAGCAGATCTGACTACTTCCGAGGGGCTGCAGAAGTTGCAGGCAGCCGAGCCCAAGGCCGACATCCTGGTGAATAATCTGGGCATTTACAGCCAGGAAGACTTTTTTGAAACCTCTGACGAAACCTGGCAAAAATTTTTCGAAATCAACGTGTTGTCCGGGGTCCGCGTCTCAAGGGCTTACATTCCCGGGATGGTCGATCAGGGCTGGGGCAGGGTAGTGTTCATCTCTTCCGAGTCCGGCTTGAACATACCCCCCGACATGATCCATTACGGCTTTACAAAGTCGGCCAATCTGTCCATTGCACGGGGTCTGGCGAAAAGACTTTCCGGTACGGGTGTGACCGTCAATGCTGTGTTGCCCGGACCTACCCTGTCCGATGGGCTTGCCGAGATGCTGAAGCCGATGATGAAAGAAAAGGGTATTTCGGAGCAGGAGGCGGGCGATCAGTTTGTGAAAGCCAAGCGGCCCACGTCCATTATCCAGCGTATAGCCTCGACGGAAGAAGTTGCCAACATGGTGGTCTACGCTTGCTCGACTCAAGCGTCCGCCACCACGGGCGCGGGCCTGCGTGTAGAAGGCGGTATCGTCGACAGTATCGGCTAGGCTGGCTTCGGTGCTCAGAAAACATCTGCAGAGAGTTGTTCAAGAGCACCTTGCACCACTCCGAGTCCGCCTGTGGCGGGCTCGGAGCCCTCAGTCCAGGGCTGGGCTTTTCGACGTCGCCACCGGTGGGGTCGCGGTTTCTGCTGCAGGGGCTGTGATCCAGTTGGAGGCCTTGACCCGGAGCTCACGAAACTGCTCGGATGCCTGTTCCAGCTTGCTTTCCCACTCCGCGTTGGCCTCCTGCCCTTCGGTCACCTTGAAAAACACCTGCATCATTGCGGTCATGGCGAATGGCTCGATCAACGCCTGCTTGACCCCCCAGGTGAATACGATGGCTACGATGAGCGTCAGCGGGCCGGCGGTGCCGGGGAAGAGCGCTACCATGGCAGCTACGGGTGCCAGGATGATGATGAACACCAGCGCCGACAAAGCCCAGATGAAGAATGACAGCCACAATGCGTTTTTCAGAAACGCCTTGTAGTTCTGTGCGTAGAGAATCAGCCCGGTCTGGCTGGACCGCCACGGATTGTCGGAGCGGGTACGAATGTTGTAGGCGAGTATCACTTCATCCAGATAGGTCAGCGACAGGGTCACGACCGTATTGATGAAGCGCGCAATGCCCTGTGCTCCGGGAATGGGGAGAAAGTTGCTTATCGTGAAGAACAGCCTGTTGAATGTTTTCAGGATGCCCTTGATCAGTTGATCCAGCACGAAAAGGGTGGAGGACTCGACAAAGCGTTCGGTCACGACCTTCTGTGCGTGTTCGATCTGCCCGCGACCTTCCGGCAGGGGCTTGCCGTCCATCAGCTCCACGAGCACGGCTATATGACCGGCCTTGACCTTGTAGAGAATAAGCTCGCGCAAGAAGTACATGACTGAGCTGGCCAGGCCGAAGCCGATGATGCCGCCCCACATGCCGCCGGCCGGGGCATCCCCACCGATGGCACCGACGCCGTAGCCGACGCCAGCACCCACCCCCGTTGCAAGCACGAAGCCCAGCGTGATGCCGAAATAGATTAGAAAACGAAATACCAGAAAGGGGGCGGTCTGCCGGAGAAGTGCGGCAATCTCCCCAATGTTGAAGTCCTTCATTGTTTCCCTCCGCCGATCAGCGATTGATCGATTCGATAATTCCCTTACTGCGTGTCCTCGGACAAGGGAGGGGCGCCCACTGCGCTGGGGGAAAACATAGCAGCTAAATCGTTATCCGGACAGAAACCGGACCAACTGCGCATCCGAAAACGCAGTCGTTTCGTTGCGAACAGATTGGTCCCAGGCGTACCGACATCAAAAGTAACCATACTCAAAGTTCGGAAGGTGGACCCTTGGGAATCGAAAGCTAATATCTTAGCAGTCACTGCAGGATCACTTCGGCAGTCATTACGGAACGATGGATTAACCATTCAGGAGCACTCATGGTCCCTTTCAGACATTCCCTGATTTTTCTTGCCACCCTTGGGCTGTTGACGGCCTGTGACAACTCATCGAGTCCAGGAAACCCGGAACAGCCTCCCACGCCGACCACTGAGGTCCCTGCAACGCCGGCGGAAACGTCTTCCACCACTGCGGAATCCGCTGAAACCATGGTGTCCTCTGACCAGGATCAGGGCGAACCAACTGCATCTGCTGCCCCTTTTTCGGTGACTGAGGTTGCGCAGTTCGATTCACCCTGGGCCATGACGTTCCTGCCGGATGGGCGGCTGCTGGTGACGGAGATGGCGGGCAATCTGCGCCTGCATGATCTGGGTACGGGCGAAACCGGGAGTATTGGAGGTGTGCCTGATGTCGTTCATGCGGGGCAGGGTGGCTTGGGGGATGTGCTCCTGCATCCACAGTTCAGAGAGAATCAGCAGGTTTACATCAGCTATGTCGAGGCAGGAGAGGGTGGCACCGGCGCGGCGGTCGCCCTGGCTCGGTTGGTACTGGATGAGAACGGCGGCGGCGAGCTTGAGGATCTGCAGGTGATCTGGCGGCAGACGCCAAAGATGTCAGGTGATGGCCACTTCGGTAAGCGGCTTGCCTTTGATAATGACGGGATGCTCTGGATAAGCTCCAGCGAGCGTCAGGCGTTTGACCCGGCGCAGGACATGACCGGTAATCTGGGCAAGATGATCCGGCTGAACGCCGATGGCAGTGTGCCGGAAGACAACCCCTTTGCTGATCAGGGTGAGGTGGCGGCACAGGTCTGGTCATTAGGGCATCGTAATATATTGGGATTGGCATTCGATGCCGACGGCAGGCTCTGGGCCCATGAAATGGGGCCGCGCGGGGGCGATGAACTGAACCTGATCGAAAGAGGTGCCAACTACGGTTACCCGATCGTATCCAATGGCGTGCACTATGACGGCCGGCCCATCCCCGATCACGATACCCGCCCGGAGTTCAAGGCACCCGCCATCAGCTGGACTCCGGCGATTTCACCGGCCGGCTTCATCATCTATGACGGCGAGCTTTTCCCGCAGTGGCAAGGCAGCGGCTTTATCGGCGGTCTCACCTCGCTCGGCTTGGTGCGGGTCGAGTTCGATGGGGAAAGCGCCCGGGAGGCTGAGCGTTTTGACCTGGAGCGCCGTATACGCGAGGTTGAACAAGGTCCGGACGGCGCCATCTGGCTGCTGGAAGATGGCAGGCGTGGAGGAAGCGGCACGCTGCTGAAGCTGACGCCGAGGTAGTAGGGGTGTGGCGAGCCAGCTTACTGCTGGCTCTGCAGTGTTTTAACATGCCCGCACCAGACGCGCGCCGCTTGGCACCTGATCAGCCCTCGACACCAAGCCGCTGGTGCCACTCGGCTATCGACTCGCTTGGGTATTCGTCGAAATGCTGATCGTGCCGCTGTATAGGCACCTCTACCCATGGCGCTTTTGAACCGAGCATCAGATGGGTGTGCTCGGGCGGCACTGGCAGGGGCGTGTCGATTGCTGAAGCAAAGGGATGGATCAGCTCGGGCCACTCGGGACTGAACAGCCAGAGCGCGCTGCCACACTGGCTGCAGAAGTGGCGTTCGGCTGTACTTTCCTGCACCTGGCCGTCTTCCCGCGGCAGTTTGGCGTGGTAAACCGAGATCTGGTCACGCCCGGTGACTGCCATACTCAGTGCATCACCGCTCAGATTGATCGCATAACCGCCCCCACCCTGCGTCTTGCGGCAGATCGAGCAGTAACAACGTTGATAGGGGTAGGGGTGGGTGCTATCCAGGCTGAACACTACCGCACGGCAGTGGCAGGAACCCTCGATTCTCATGGCTTGCCTCCTGGCGCTGGGCGCCGTCTGGTGGACAGGCTTCTGACGAAAGCATCACCCGGTCTGGATGATCTCGCCGATTAAGTCTACGGCAGTGTCAGGTCTGGTTTGGTTCCGGCAAATGCAGGAGGCCCAGCGTCATAGTCCCAGATATTCCGCGATCAAAGAGGCTTCGCCCCGGCCTTCATGCGCGCCAAAATAGCTGACTGGCTCGCGCACACCCTCTTCGATGGATCCCACCTCGCAGTCAATCCCGTGCTTTTGGGCCAGGTCATTGAAAAGATCAACCGGGAAGTTCAGGTGAACGTTCTTTTTAACCGGCTGGATGATGCCCAGCTCCCACTCTGCACAGTCGTCACTGTCACAGGCGTCAATCAGGGTTACCTGATTGGCGGTATTGGCTTCGGCATAAGCACGTAGGGCGGCCTGCAGCTCAGGCAGGTTCTGCCGCAGTTTCTTTTCCTGCTTTTCTTCCAGGCGGTCACAGGCGACCAGAAAGTAGACGAGCATGTGAAGTATCCGGGTTGATGGTGATTGGGGCAGGTGAACGCAGATTTTCCCGGTCTGCTTCAGGCTTCGCCATCCTTGTTTTTGCCGAGAAGCGCTGCCAATCCCTCAAACGCCTTGTGAGTGGCTTGTTTCGTCCTGGGCGTGGCAGTGGATGATTCGCTGAAATACTGCTGATCGGTGTAGCGGGAATGCTCGTTGTCGTGGCAGAACAGGCAGAGCAGCTCCCAGTTTGAGCCGTCTTCGGGGTTGTTGTCGTGGTTATGGTCGCGGTGGTGGACAGTCAGTTCGCTGACTCGTTTGCCACTGAACTCTCTGGCGCAGCGTCCACACACCCAGGGGTACATCTTCAGTGCTTTCTCGCGGTAGCCCTGTTCGCGGCTGTGCGCGGTGCTGTGCTTGGTCATGTCCGATCTCCTTCATGTAACCTGACAAATCCAGATGGTATGCCGGGCGCCACGGTTGCCATGCGCGTATACCTGCACCTCTTCGGCCTTGAAGCCCGCCCGGGCCAGGCGTTGAGAAAACTGCCGGTCCGCGCTGGCCGACCACACCGCAAGCAGGCCTTGGGGGCGAAGCGCTCGAGCACAGGCGCTCAGGCCTTCGAGCGAATATAGCCAGGTGTTGGCGCTATGGGTCAGGCCTTCGGGGCCATTGTCCACGTCCAGCATGATTGCATCGTACCCGGCCGGCTCTGCCTTGAGTAGCTCGGCGACATCGACATTGAGCACTTTGGCGCGGGGATCCTCGATAGGTCTGCCGGCCTTGTCGCCAAGTGGCCCACGGTTCCACTCGATGACGCCCGGAACCAGTTCAGCTACATCTACTTGCGCATCACCGCGCAGATTCCTGAGCGCAGAAGCCAGGGTGAACCCCATGCCCAGCCCGCCGATCAGTACCCTCGCACCGGCCCGAGAGGCGATCTTGCGGCAGGGGATCTCGGCCAATGCATCTTCGGAGCCGTGGGTGCGGGTATTCATAAGCTGCCCACCCTTGCCGCCCTCGAGCTTGATCACGAAGTCGTCGCCATAGGCAAACAGGTTGAGTGCCCCGCCGTCGTTGGGTATTACAGCTGTGCCGAGCAGAACGAAGCGTTTCATGGTGTCCTTGGTGAGCGGTGTGAAGGGACATTATGCCTGAGGCGCCGGGCCAATCGA